>JAFYET010000068.1 GCA_017544125.1 Ruminococcus sp.
CAAAAGGAAAGATAACTAACCCCCTATACACCTAATGCAAAAAGAGCAGCCTGAAAGAAGGCTGCTCTTTTTGCGTATGGGAAAAGGAATGCGATATTTGCATTGTTTTGCTATATAGTATCATCTGACATATAAACGGCTTGGTATTGATTTACCGAGCCGTTTTCTACAAAAAAGAATCGCACAGCGGTATACTGTGCGATATAAAATGAACTGAGATATTAGTGTGTGAATTTAACACCATGTTCTGTTGATGTAAATACATCACGTCATACATAGTTTGAAGCAATGGCCAACCTTCTGAGTGTCTTGTGTTTTTCAGCTTTTCTCTTTTCAAATTCTTCAGTGATTTCACATATTCTGCGAAAAGTGATTGTGGGATGTTTTGAAAAAAAGTGCATTTTTGTTTTTCAAAAGGCCGTAAATACGCACTTTTGAATTATATAAATACATATTTTTTCAAAACGACCTTTGTTATAATGCATTTTTACTCTGAATATCCTATAATATGGACAGTAAGTTTGATTCTTAGTTTTGTGTATCGAAGAGTTAATTTACAATTTATTATGAGGAGGAATGTCATGAATATAATAGTACATATGCCCACCACCACCGAGGGTAAGGAAAACCTGTATAAGAAAGTTGCCGAGTGTCAGGCGAAGCTTATAATCGACAACATAAACAAACAGGAAATGAGCCTTACGCAAAAGGAACAGCTTCTTGATAAGGTTATTGAAAAGCTCTCCGGCACACCCTCGGACACATAAAGCAATAACCGTGTTCAACAATGAGCACGGTTATAGTCTTTTGAAGAATCATAGCTCTTTGTATGGAATGCAGTAAGAGATTTGAGATACTAAGAGAAACTGATTATATAAGAGAAACGTTTATTGAGAAAATAAAACAATATGAAATCAGTGATGATAGTCCCAATGAAATTCCTATTGGAGACAGTGAAACCATTAGATTTACTGCAAAACATCTTGCCGAGATTCAAGAGATTTTAAAACAGAAGCCTAAGAACAACAAATAATATTTTAGGGAGCGTTACCAATTAGGCAGCGCTCCCTGTATGTTTTATTCGTATTCGTAAATTACATCCTCTCCCCCCTTGACACCCCTCCCCGCCTATGCTATAATATCCATAACGATAACCAACACCATATACCCACACACGAAAGGGGCATAAAAATGACCGATAACAGAAAATACGCTATCTATTCCCGTAAGTCCAAATTCACGGGCAAGGGCGAGAGTATCGAGAACCAGATCGAAATATGTAAGCGTGCGCTTAAGGCGCAGTACGGCGTCGATGATGACGATATCGCTGTCTTTGAGGACGAGGGCTTTTCGGGCGGCAATACCAGACGTCCGCAGTTTCAGGAGATGATGAGGCGGTGCCGTGAGGGTGAGTTTCGGCTCGTCATCTGCTACCGCCTTGACAGGATAAGCCGTAACACCGCCGATTTTGTAAAGACCTATGACGAGCTTAAGGAAAACGGCGTGGGCTTTAAGTCGGTCAGCGATAACCTCGACGATACCTCCCCTATGGGCAAGGCTATGATGATGATATCATCGGTGTTTGCACAGCTGGAGAGGGATATAATCACCGAGCGTATAACCGATAATATGCGTGAGCTTGCAAAGTCAGGGCGCTGGCTCGGCGGCAACCCGCCTACGGGCTATAAAAGCGTCAAGACCGTCGGCAGCGTGACTGTTGACGGCAGGGTGCATAAGGCGCAGATGCTTGAGCAGATCCCCGAAGAGATAGAGCTTGTCAGGCTGATATTTGATAAGTTCTCAGAGCTTGGCTCGCTTACCAAAGTCGAAACATACCTGCTCAATAACAGCTATAAGACCAAAACGGGCGGCAATTTCTCACGCTTTTCCATAAAGAGCATACTCCAGAACCCCGTCTATGCCAAAAACGATGCCGATATGTACCGCTACCTCTCCGAGCAGGGTATGAGGATATTCTCACCCGAAGAAGACTTTGACGGTAAGCAGGGCATCATCGCCTATAATAAGACCGACCAGCAGCCCGGCAAGGCATCAAAAAGCAAAGCCCCCGGCGAATGGATAATCGCTGTTGGCAAGCATAAGGGCATTATAAGCGGCAGCGACTTTGCCTCTGCCCAGTATGCGCTGCAAAGGAACAAGGATAAATCTTACCGCAAACCAAAGAGCAACACCGCCCTGCTTTCGGGGCTGCTCTTCTGCGGTGACTGCGGCAGCTTTATGCGTCCCAAGCTTTCAAGCCGCAAAAATAAAAAAGGCGAGCGTGTTTACGACTACCTGTGCGAGCTGAAAGAAAAAAGCCGCTGCCGGAAATGCGATATGAAGCGCATAAACGGCAACGACCTTGACGAGCAGGTGATTGATGAGATAAAAAAACTGGGCGCAGATTCGTCCGAGCTTATGAAGCTGCTGCGCTCATCGAGAAAAGACCTGACCGAGAGCTTTACAGATTTTCAGAGCGAGATAGACAAGCGCCTTGCCCTTAAAAAGAAGACCGAGGGCGAATGTGCGAATTTAGTCAACGCCCTCACCCTTGCAGGCGAGTCGGGTGCGGCTGATGACATCATCAAAAAGCTCAACTCACTCCACGAGCAGATAGACAGGCTCGATATGGAGATAGCTGAATACTCCCGCCTGATAGACAACGGCAAGATAACCGACGAGAGCTTTGAGAGCCTTGCCGATATGCTCTCATCGCTTGCAAAAACTGTCGATAATCTCAATGTAGCACAAAAGCGTGACCTTATAAGATGCTTGGTCAAGCGCATTGAGTGGGACGGCGAGAACGTGCATATGTTCATCACCGAGAGCGATGAGGATATGCGCCTGATAAAGCCGCTGAGAAAGGATAGCAAATGAGATACTAATGCACTTCCGCTCGGGCAGAAAAAGTGCAAACGATATCCACTTTTCCGAGCCTATCGACTGTGATAAGGACGACGGCGGGCTGACGCTTATGGATATGATAGCCGATGATGAAAACATCGCCGATAAGGTCGAGCTGCGGCTGTCATCGCAAAGGCTTTATAAGTGTATAAACTCCGCCCTGCCGCCCAGGGAGAGGGAGATAATCATTCTGCGCTACGGGCTTTCGGGCATCGCACCCCTTACCCAGCGTGAGGTGGCAAAGCGCCTTGACATATCCCGCTCCTACGTGTCACGTATCGAGAAAAAAGCCCTTGCTATCCTTAAAGAAAAATATGAGGAGAGTGAATAGAACGCCCCGTTTGCGGCATACTATATACAGATGCAGTGCAGCAGGCACCTTACCCTGCTTCATAAGCATTTCCTCCTCATATATTTTCCAAAAAGAGAGCTGTACATTTTATCGTACAGCTCTCTTTGTCATATCAATAGAATATCGTCCTGTGGGTCTTGCCGTATTCCTCCGCCTCGGTGTTCAGCTCGGCAAGCAGCTTTTCATACCCCTCAGCTGAGAATTCGTGGTGCAGCACCTTGTAGTAATCATCTTCCGTGATGTTGTCGATGCTCTTTTTCCCGAACCATATTATGGTCTTAAGCTCGGGCGGGTCCTCCTTGCTCAGGGGGTATATCTTGTAGTTGAACTCTCTGTAAATGCTCCCCGTCCAGATGTTCCCGAAGTCAAAATATGCAAAGGTCGGCATATCGAAAAGTCCGTGCATCATGGGGCATTACCTCCTTATCCGTAAAGTGCAAGTGCGTTTTTGAGCGCTGCTGTCTCTATCCTGTCATCAAGCTCGCTCAGATCATTTACCCCGTGCTTTTTGAGCGCTGTCAGCAGTATGCTGTCGCAGAAAACGGGGTTTTTCGGCAGCAGCGGTCCGTGGCCGTAGGTGGCAAAAACATTCTTGTATCTCGCTCCCTCGCCGCCGTCCTCGCCGTTGTTGCCAAAGCCTTTTATCACCTTGCCGAGCGGCTCTACCCCCTTGCCAAGGTACGTCTTGCCCGAGTGGTTCTCAAATGCCGCCACGGGCGAATCGCCGTTTAACTCTGTCGAATAAACGATGTTGCCTATCATTCTGGGGCTTGATGCCTTTGTGTAAAAATCAACTGCGCCTAAGAACTTGATATTATCGCCCTTGTCGGTGATGTAGTAGTTGCCGAGCATCTGATAGCCGCCGCAGATAGCAAGCACTACCGTGTCATTCTCTATCTGCTCGGTGAGCCAGCCTGCCTTGTATTTAAACAGGTCTTCGGTGAGTATGCCCTGCTCAAAATCCTGACCGCCGCCTATGAAGATGATGTCGTATTTTACGCTCTTGTCAAAGTCTCCGAATGAAAGGTCGCTTACCTCAACATCAAAGCCCCGCCATTCAAGCCTCTTTCTCATTGATACCACATTGCCCGTGTCGCCGTAGAGGTTGAGTACGTCGTGATAAAGGTGGCATATTTTTATTCTGTCCATTTTTTCGCCCTCCTTATCTTGCGTACTTCTTAAGCTCAACTACCTCGCCGAGCTTATCACGGAATGCCAGCATAACGGTGTATGAAAGCACCATGTATGTGTGCCTGCCTGTGCCTTTGAGCGTCTGTATAAGCGTTCTGTAATCCTTGTCAAGGGTAAATCTCTCAGTGTCAAAGCCTGCGTATTTGAGCCTTACCTCCAAGTCCTCGCCCCTCTTGCCTGTGAAGAAGAATGTCTGCTTGTCGCCGCCAATCTGCGCTATGCGTGTACTCAGCTTTTCAAACTCAACGTCCCATATCCACGAAACGTCGGTGCCGTCTGCCGAATTGTCGTTAAGCCCGAAGAGTATGTCATCATCAGCTGTGCAGTGCGCTGTCAGGAATGATATCACCTCGTTGAAGCCCGCAGGGTTCTTGACAAGTATCATCTCAACGCCCTTGTCGCCGAGCGGTATATGCTCCATTCTGCCGAAGGGTGTTGTCAGCTTGCTCATTGATGCTATTATCTTCTTGTCATCAAGCCCTATCACCTTGCCGATAGCTGCCGCTGCAAGTCCGTTGTATATATTATACGCCCCGGGAAGGGTAATTTTTGCATCATACTGCTTGTCTTCTATCGACATGAGCACATCTGCCGAGGCTGCGTTAAATGCCTTTACCTCGTCAACGGCTATAAGGGGCTTTACCCTGCTGTAACCGCAGTTCTCGCAGTAAAAGTCACCTAAGTGCCCGAATGTGTGGGTGCGGTATTTGTACTTGGTCTTGCACTTTATGCAGTATACCGCATCTGATATATCAGCAGAGCTCTGCTCATCAAAGCTCGTGTTCACGCCGAAGAAGGTCACGCTCTTGTGCTTTGTGCTGAAAGCCAGCGACGATGTCAGCGAGCAGTCGGCATTGAGTACCAGATCGACCTGCGGAATGTGCGCAAGCCCCTGCTCTATCAAGTCAAGGGTAGTAAGCACCTCGCCGTAGCGGTCAAGCTGGTCACGGAAAACATTCGTCACCACCACCGTAACATCGAGCTTGCCGAAGCTCTTTGTTATGTGCCTGAGACTTGCCTCGTCGCATTCAAGCACTGCATAGTCACGCTTTACCTTGCCCGTGAGGGTGGCAGCATTCATAAAGCAGCTGACAACGCCGTTTAGCATATTAGCCCCCGCCGAGTTGGTAAGGGCGGTGTAGCCGTTTGCCTCGATGATATCGGTTATGGCATGGCAGGTGGTGGTCTTGCCGTTGGTGCCCGTCACGCAGATGACCTTTATATCCTTAGCCATTGCGCCTAAGACATTGGGGCAGATCTTTAGCATCACCACGCCCGGCAGCGAGGTCGCCCCCCTGCCCATTATATGAAGCATCTTTGCGGTGAGCTTGCCCGCCATTACCGCAAATGCAGAGCGTATTCCCATTTTTTATACCTCCGTAATTTCAACTAACCTATAAATTATACCACACTTCACACCGCTTTGCAAGATATTTTGTGTTAACAAACGCAAAAGGCCGCCCCGAGGGGCAGCCTTGCATTGCTTATTTAACTTTTATCTTCTTGACAGCCGTGTAGCCGCTGTAATACTTTGTGCCGCTCACTGTTTTGTAGGTGCGGACTTTTACGTAGTAGGTCTTGCCTTTTGTGAGCTTCTTTATCGTCTTTGATGTACCCGATGCATTAACGCTCTTGGTTGTTTTCTTTGTAAACTTGCTTG
>JAFYET010000069.1 GCA_017544125.1 Ruminococcus sp.
GCAGACGCTGACCAACTGCGAGCGCTTTATTACAGAAGAGCTCAAAGTCGCAGAGAACACCATTTTAGGCGCTTCCGACAAGGTAAAGACCTTAGAGGCTGATATTTTCTGCGAGATTAGGGATTTTGTGGCAACACAGCTTCGCCTTGTGCAGGAAACAGCAGCGGCTATCGCAATGGTTGACGTGCTGTGTTCATTTGCGACGGCAGCTATCAACAATAACTACTCAAAGCCCGAGGTGTCGCTTGACGGCAGCATAGAGATAATCGGCGGCCGCCACCCGGTAGTCGAGCTTATGCAGAAGGACGAGCTGTTCGTGCCCAATGATGCATACTTAAACACCACCACCAACCGTATGTCGATAATCACAGGCCCCAATATGTCGGGTAAATCGACATTCATGCGGCAGGTAGCGCTCATAACCCTTATGACGCAGATAGGCTCGTTCGTGCCGGCAGACCACGCAAGGATATCGGTGGTTGACCAGATATTCACACGAATAGGCGCATCTGATGACCTGACAGCAGGGCAGTCTACCTTTATGGTAGAGATGAGCGAGGTCGCAGATATCGTCAAGCACGCCACAAAGAACAGCCTTGTTATTCTCGATGAGGTGGGCAGGGGCACATCTACCTTTGACGGCATTGCTATTGCAAAGAGCGTGTGCGAGTTTATATCGCAGACCAAGGCGCTCGGCTGCAAGACGCTGTTTGCCACCCACTATCACGAGCTCATCGAGCTTGAAAAGGAGCTTGACGGGGTAAAGAACTTCTCTGTTGCGGTTAAGCGCAAGGGGGAGGATATAATCTTCCTTAGAAAGATAGTCGAGGGCGGGGCTGATGAGAGCTACGGCATTGAAGTAGCAAAGCTCGCAGGGCTGCCTAACAAGATAATCAAGCGCTCAAAGGAGCTGCTTGAAGCTATGAAAGAAGAAAACCTGCGCCTGCTCGCACAAAGCGGCACGGCAGCTGACACATCACAGCTTAGCTTTACAAACCTTGGCCGTGATGAGGTAATAAGCAGGATAAAGAGAACAAATATAGACGAGATGACAGATGAAGAGCTAAGAGAGTTCCATAAGGAGCTTTTGAAGTATTTATAATATAGAAAAGAGATAATAATGCCAAAGATAAACGTTTTGAGCCGTGAGGTATCAGAGCTCATAGCAGCAGGCGAGGTAATTGACAGACCCGCATCTATCGTCAAGGAGCTGCTTGAAAACGCCATTGACGCAGATGCGAACATAATCACTGTCGAGATTAAAAACGGCGGCAGGACATATATCAGAATAACCGACAACGGCTGCGGCATAGCATCTGACGATGTGCCAAAAGCATTTCTAAGGCACGCCACCAGCAAGATACTGCAAAAGGATGACCTTAACGCCATAGGCACTCTCGGCTTCAGAGGTGAAGCCCTTGCATCGGTGTGTGCTGTTGCAAAGGTATCGCTGCTTACAAAAAGAGCAGAGGACGAGCTTGGCACACGCTATGAGATAAACGGCTCGGAAGAAGCCGCATATGAGCCCGCAGGCTGCCCTGACGGCACAACGTTTATTATAAAGGATATATTCTATAACGTCCCCGCAAGGCTCAAATTCCTTAAAAAGGACGTATCAGAAGCCACCAAGGTGTCAGAGATAGTGACAAAGCTCGCACTCTCGCACCCCGAGATATCGGTAAAGTATATAAGAGACAACAAGCCTGAGCTTGTGACAGCGGGTGACGGGAAGATATTCTCAGCTATCTACTCGGTGTTCGGGCGTGACTTTGCAAACGGTCTGCTGCCCGTAGAGCATATACATAACGGTATACGGGTCAGCGGCTATATATGCAAGCCCCTGTGCGGCAAGCCCAACAGGAAGTTCCAGCGCTTTTTTGTCAACAGCCGCTATGTGCAGTCTGATATATGCGTAAAGGCGCTTGAAGAAGCCTACACCAATACAATAATGGTGGGCAGGTTCCCCTCATGTGTGCTTTATCTTGACGTGCCGCCCGAGATAGTAGATGTCAACGTTCACCCGACAAAGATAGAGGTAAGGTTCTCGGATAACACGCTTGTGAGGGAGGCTGTGTACTTTGCGGTAAAAAACACCCTTATGACTAAGGACACCCCCACGCAGATGCTGCTTGACAACAAGCGCAATTTCACCGATAAGGAGCTTTATGTCGATCACGATATTGTCAAGGGCGAGCAGATGAAGCTCTCCTTTTGCAATGTCAGGGCAGAGCAGGGCTGCGGGGAGAGGGCATATGAAAAGCCCGTGACCCCCACACCGCCCCCTTTAAGATCTGAGCCGCCC
>JAFYET010000070.1 GCA_017544125.1 Ruminococcus sp.
GCATACTGTGTGAGCTTTGCCATATCCTTGCAGGTGGAGTAGTTCTTATTTGCAAAGAGCCCGTGTGCATTTGAGAAGTGTGAATTCTCCATGCCTATCTTCTCTGCCTCTTCGTTCATGAGGTCACAGAAATGCGGTATGCTGTCGCTGATATTCAGTGCGATGATATTTGCCGCCTCGCAGGAGGAGGGCAGCATAAGAGCGCATAGCAGGTCATAGTAGCACACGTCCTCAAAGGGGCGTATATCGGCTGTCGATGCACCTGTGCCGTAGAGCTCGTCAAAGGCTGTATTATCGCCATGAACGAACTCGGTCTTGAGCTTGTCGGGGTCGTCCTTAAAATGCTCAAGGCAGACAACGCAGGTCATTATCTTTGTTAGTGATGCAGGCACTCTTGCCTCGTCAGCGCCGATGTCAACAAGCACATCGCCTGTGTCGGTGTTTACCATATACACCGCTTCTGAGTTGATGATGATAGGCTTTGTGCCGCCCTCACCGTCAGATACATACGGCTCAAAATTATATGCCGCCACGCCCACAGGCGAAATGCAGCTTATCATCATAACAGCACTTAAAAGTGTAATGATGAGATTTCTTATCTTCATTTATATTATCCTTTCAATAGGTCATTCGTTTATGATGTAGAGCTTTTCTCTGCCCTTTTTGCCGATACATTTTACAGCACCTGTGTATGAAAGTATAGCCACAGTGCTTCTTGCAAGGGGCTTGGTTATCTTTGCAGCCTCAGCAAACGCTGACACGGTAAACTCCCCCTCTATCTCGGGTGGAATAAGCATCATATAATCCTGCGGGCATTCAAAGCGGTATTCGGCTATGATATCAAGGGGGTATCTGTCGAGCTTTGTCGAGCCCCTTTTCTTATCCTTTGAGCGCCCGTCAAGAAGCCTTATATCCTCAGCTTCAAGGGCTAAACACACAAAGGAAAAGCGTGGGTTGTCTATGGCATATTTAATAGCCACAAGCTCGTCCATAGCGGTATAGATGCTCTCTATTTTGGAAGACCTCCGCCGCTGTGACAGCTCACCGCTTTCGGGGTCGAGCCAGCGGACATACTTCTTAGCCATAACAGGATGAACCACCGTCACATGGGTATATTCAAGGAAGCAGTCGAGCTTTTTCTTCAAACGGTATAACGCACGGGTCTGTATCTCGATGATACCGTCCTCCCCTGCTATATCGGCAACAAAAGAACCTATCTTTATCTCGGTATTATCTTCCTCGGGCTCGAAGTATGCCTTTAGCACCGCATGAACAGAACGCTCGCCCAGAGTGCCTATGCCCTTGGTGTCACGCACCCTGCCGCAGCATTTGTCAACAGCGGCAGCAAACCGCTCTCTGTCCAAAAAAACTCCCCCAAATCAAATAAAAGGCAGAAGGCTACGCCTTTATTATGTTCTTTACTGCTTCATATATACGCTTGGCGACGTAGGGATTATTCATGGTATAGAGGTGTATACCAGCCACGCCGTTAGCCATAAGGTCGGTTATCTGGTCGATAGCATAGGCGATACCCGCATCACGCAGCGCCTCATCGTTGAACTCATATCTGTCAAGTATCTTCTTAAACTTATCGGGCAGTGTAGCGCCGCAGAGCTTGGTCATACGCTCTATCTGTCTTTTATTAGTCACAGGCATTATACCAGCCTCAACAGGCACGTTTATACCTGCAATATCGCACTTTTCAAGAAAGCCGTAGAAGAAGTTATTATCAAAGAAAAGCTGCGAGATAAGCTCATTACAGCCGCAATCGACCTTATATTTTAAGTGCTTTATATCATCAGCAGGCGAAGCTGCCTCGAGGTGAGTCTCGGGGTAGCAGGCACCTATGACATTAAAGCCGCCGTAGACGTTTATGAACTTTACCAGGTCGCTTGCATACTCAAAATCACCGACAGCGGGTATATCGGGGTTAAGGTCGCCCCTGAGTGCGAGGATATTCTCAATGCCGTTTGCCTTAAGCTCATCAAGCATCTTTGCGGCATCTGATTTGTTAAGGTATATACAGGGCATATGTGCAACGCTCTCAATACCGTATTTGCTCTTGATATCGTGCGCAATCTTGACGGTAGTGCTGTTATTGACAGAGCCGCCTGCACCGAATGTCACGGAAATAAAGTCGGGGCTGACATCTGTCAGCTCATTGAGGGTATCATATATAGTGTCAATACTGTCAGTTCTTTTGGGCGGGAATATTTCGAGGGAGAATATTGGTGTGTCTTTTTTTAGCTCGTTTATTTTCATGTTGATTTACCCCTTTAAAGTGCATAGATATATATTTTAATTATACCGCATTTATTCCCCTTTTGCAATAGCCTGATAAAAAAACGGCAAATAACACAAATAAACTGCCGTGAAAAAGGCACGACAGTTTATTTTTAACAATATTATCTGTTTGAGAAATTATTATTTGAGAGGGTGAAATCCTCGATATCAGGTCTGATATCATCGGTATTCTCACGGGTAGTTCTTACCACGCCCTTATCGAGCACCTTAGTGATAGGCCCTGTGAAATCAAGCTCCTCCCTGCTGTCATTACGCAGGAAATCCTCAAAATCGTTGACAGGCTGCACCTGCGGCTCCTCAGTAAACTCAAGTCTTCTTTCGGGGCGTGGTGAGAAGGTCTTCATATCCTCATCGCCGGTGCTCATCATCTGGGTGTGATAGTCGTAATCGTCATCATCATCGTCCTCATAGTCACGGCGATTCTTGTTCTTTTCCTTTCTGCGTCTGTGAGCAACGAGAATAAAATACTCAGCTATCAGAAGTATCAGTGCTGCGCACACGATAACTATGATAACGGTTATCTTAAGCGTCTTATTATCAGAGCTGCTGTCATCAGCAGTGGCAGCTGCGCCAGATGAGCCGTCGGAGCTTTCATCGGTAACAGCGGGACCGTCGCCTGCAGCATCGGCAATTCTCAGGCTGTAATAGCCCTTAGCGCCGTCTTTATACACGACAGTCATCTTACACTCACCTGCTGCGTGCATGATTATTATGCCGTCAGACACGGAAGCGATAGCATCATTATCGGTAACGACCGACTTATAATCGGTAATGCCGAGGCTTTCGAGCTTCATCTCCTTATCGCCAAGGGTAAGGTTGATAGGCTGATATGTACGCTCGCTGCCGTCGGGCATTGAATCCTTACTGCTGTCATCATCGTCCTTAGCATCGGGGATAGTCATGATAGCATTGGATATTGAGTAGTTGAACTTCTTGCCCTCTTCATCAAGGAAGTTATCATCTTCAACAACTGCCATAACGGCTGTCTGGTCGCTGGTGGTCTTTTTAAGCTCAAATGTAACAGTAACAAAGGTGCCGTCATACTCAACACCGCTGGAGTTGGTATACTCAAACTTATACCTGCCGTCGGTGCAGCTGTCGGAAACTATACCGCCTATTTCCTCGTCGTTTATCTTGCTGCTCTTATACTTAAGTATACTCTCATCAAAGTCCATATAGATATTGGCTTTGGTGATCCTGCCGTCAGAGTCGATCTTCAGCTTTACATTTACCTCATTATCCTCATTAAAGCCTGCATGAGAAAGCTCTACAGCTGCGTTGTGTATACTTGTTGTCTCGTCCTCGGTAGTGGTGGTTTCCTCTTCCTCGGTGGTGGTGGTAGTCTTTTTAGTGGTCTTCTTTGTTTTCTTTGTTGTCTTTTCGGTCTCCTTGGTAGTCTGTTCAGTCTCCTCAGTTTCCTTGGTAGTCTTCTTCGTAGCAGTTTTAGTCTGGGTCTTTGACGGCTGGGTCTGCTTTGAGCTGCCCGTATCTGTCGGCTCGGTATCAACGGAGGTGTCGGCGGGCTCGGTATCCGTAGGCTCATCTGTCACCGTATTAGACTCGGTACCTATCTGCACGGCGCTTACGCTCATTGCACAAGGCACCATCATTGCAAAGGCAGTCATCACTGCCAAAGCGGAAGCAATTAGCTTTTTTCTGCTCATCTGAAATCTATCTCCTGTTCTTTTATAGTATCTTATATTTATATCACACCAAAAGTCATAACAGCTTAACTGCCATCACCTCGGGGTCTGCCTTGAAAGCAGCTTACGCTCCTTTTTACGCATATACATACGCTCATCGGCAAGGCTTATTATCTTATCTATATTCTCAAAGCTGCACCTGTCGCTGACTATGCCTATACTTGCGGCTATCTCATAGGGTGCTTTATTGGCGCTGTTATGGTTGAAGATACAGAGGTTGAATTTCTCCTCAAACTCCTGCGCAAGCCCTGCTTCATACTCGCCTGCCGCTATGAACTCATCACCGCCGAAGCGGGCGCAAACGCATTTATCACCGCAGGCAAACTTAAGCGCATCGGCTATTACCTCTATTGCCTTATCACCCTCGGTATGCCCGTATTTATCATTTATCTCCTTAAGCCCGTCAAGGTCAGCAGAGACTACCATTATCTCTGTACCCTGCCTGCCCGCAAAGCGCCTGCTCATCTCTCTGAAGAAGCCACGCCTGTTATACACGCCCGTCATCTGATCGTGAACGTACATATTTTCAAGCTGCTCGTTAGCGATACGCAGATGCTGCTGGTTTCTTATAACATCAAACATACTGCTGAGGTTCATAGAGAATGTATACCACTGGTCAAGCACCGCAGCGTTGGATATCTCTCTTGCGATATAGCCCACAACGCCCGATTTGAGATGAAGAGGCATGAAAAGGATATTCTTATTATCCTCCAAACACTTATCAAGCTCGGGAAGAAGCTCATCTGTGGAGAAGAAGGTATTCATTCTTTCACAGACGAAATCGAGCTTATGTATCAGAAGCTCTGTCTGCTCGGGTATCTCGCTGCTAAGACCTATGCTCTCAAAGAAGCCACGCCCTACACCTATCCACATCTCCCTCGTCCAGGCACGCTTACAGTACTGAGCCATTATATCCAGCGACTCCTCAAAGGAAGCTGCCGAGGTGACGTTATTTGAAAAGCGTATCATATGCTTATCGAATGTATTAAGTATCTCGAGTTTGAAGCCCAGATCAAAGGCACGGCCGTTTATCCTGCTCTTAACAAGCCCCTCAGAGCAGCAGCCGCAGGAATCGGCTATCACCAGGTCATTGCCGAGGACTGTGAGCTTATCCACAGGCTTACCTGCCCATATATCACGCAGTTTATCAACAGCTGTCTCTATACCCTCGCAATGCTTGAAGCGTGCGGTGGTTATCTTCGGGATAAAGCATTCAGCGGAGGTAAGCGCATCTATACCTGTGACCTTAACGTCCTCCGGCACTCTCAGCCCGTGGTCGAAAAGCTCATCGGCAGCCGCCATAGCCATATTATCGTTAGCACACACTATCCCATCAAAGACCATGCCGTCTTCAAGCCACTTATCAACAGCCTTCTTAGTGCCGCCTGCCCACCAGCCGCCCTCGGCAGTGCGCTCAGGCTCAAAGGGAATGCCGAACTTTGAAAGAGCTGCTTTATAGGAAGCAAGCCTTCTGTCGGAAACGGGCTGACCCGTATAGCCGCCTATGAAGTTTATCTGCCTGCACCCGTGAACTGTTATAAGATGCTCTGTCAGGCTCTCAACAGCGCCGCAGTCATCAAACACGATATTGCAATCAGCCTGTTCGAGTGCCTTATCAAAGCACACAAGGGGCACGCCGTGTTCCTTTGCTCTGTCGGCTATACTGTTTAATACAGCTGCGTCCTTTATAGTCTCGCTTAATATGATAAGCCCGTCGAGCTTATCATAATTGATAAGACGAAAAACGCTGTACTCGCCGTCGTCATGCTGCTTATTGCCGTACTTATTATCAAGGCAGGCAAAGATCAACAAACGTATGCCGCACGAGCCCGCATAATCCATGAGAGAGGTTATTATCTTCGATTGGTATTCATCGCCAGTGCCGGTATAGCAAAGGCCTATAGTTCTTTTATTCACAAGCTCCGCCTCCCTTAGTGCATAAATCGTCTATTCTATATAATTATACAATATATTTTCGCAATAGTCAACCACCTTACAAAAAATTCCTGCGTTTTTTATTTTGGCGCTAAAAAACTCTCCCCGCCGCAAAGCAGGGAGAGAGCATATATTATTCAACTGTAACGCTCTTTGCAAGGTTTCTGGGCTTATCAACATCAAGACCCCTTGCTACGGATACATAGTAGCCTATCAGCTGGAGCGGAACAACCGCAAGCGATGCAGCGAAATGCTCATCAACTCTGGGAACGTAGGTAACGAAGTTGCAGCTGTCTTCAATCTCATACTTACCGTAGAAGGTAAGCCCGCAGAGGTATGCGCCACGGCTCTTGCACTCGACCATATTGCTGACCGTCTTCTCGTAAAGTTCAGACTGGGTGAGAATACCGATAACGAGTGTGCCGTCCTCGATAAGGGATATAGTGCCGTGCTTAAGCTCACCGGCAGCGTATGCCTCAGAGTGGATATAGGATATCTCCTTGAGTTTGAGGCTGCCCTCCATGCTAACTGCATAGTCGATGCCACGACCGATAAAGAACACGTCCTTGGCATTTGCATACTTAGATGCGAACCACTGGAGCCTTTCCTTATCCTCGAGTATCTTTGTTATCTTATCAGGGATAGATTTAAGCTCGGAGATATAGAAGCTGTACTGCTCATCGGTTATAGTGCCTCTTATCTTTGCAAACTGTATAGCCAACAGATAGCCTGCTATGAGCTGGCAGCTATATGCCTTGGTAGTTGCAACAGCTATCTCGGGGCCTGCAAGCGTATAGAAGCAGGAATCTGCCTCACGAGCGATAAAGCTGCCCACAACGTTTACTATGCCGAGAGTCTTGATGCCCATTTCCTTAGCGAGGTTGAGGGCTGCCTTACTGTCGGCAGTCTCACCCGACTGGGAAACGACTATGACAAGCCCGTTCTTATCAAGCAGGGGCTTACGGTAACGGAACTCGCTGGCAAGCTCTACTCTTACGGGTATCTTTGCAAGATCCTCGATAACATACTGTGAAGCCACGCCTGTATGGTAAGCCGAGCCGCAGGCAACTATATATATCTGCGAAATGCTCTTTATATCTTCATCGGAAAGACCGACGTTAGAGAGGTCGATGACCCCGTCCTTAACAACAGAGTTGATAGTATCAGCGATAGCCTTGGGCTGCTCGTGTATCTCCTTCATCATGAAGTGCTCATAGCCGCCCTTTTCAGCGCTTTCAGCGTCCCAGGTTATCTCTGTGGGCTCCTTTGTCACCTCATCGCCGTCAAGGTTATAGAAGGTAACTTCGCCGCAGGAGAGCTTAGCCATTTCAAGGTCGCCTATATAGTAAACATTTCTCGTATACTTAAGTATTGCGGGAACGTCAGATGCAACATAGCTCTCGCCTTCAGCAACGCCTATGATCATGGGGCTGTCCTTACGGGCTGCCCATATCTCGCCGGGGTAATCCTTAAACATTATAGCAAGTGCATAGGAGCCTCTTACACGCACCATAGTCTTGGCAATAGCATCAACAGGACCCATGCCATATTTCTTATAGTAATAGTCAAGAAGCTTTGTAACGACCTCAGTATCTGTCTGAGAATAGAAGGTATAGCCCTTTCTTATGAGCTTATCCTTAAGCTCCTGATAGTTCTCGATTATTCCGTTATGAACGGCTGTTACATTGCCGTCATCACTTACATGGGGGTGAGCGTTTATCTCGCTGGGCTCGCCGTGGGTAGCCCACCTTGTATGACCTATACCGATAGCGCCCTTTACAGCGTTACCGAAGTCAGTCTTTTCCTTTAACACCTGAAGTCTGCCCTTAGCCTTTACGACCTCGACCTCTTTATCACCGTCTCTTACAGCAATACCTGCCGAGTCATAGCCTCTGTATTCGAGCTTTTCAAGCCCGTCGAGCAGCACGGGTGCCGCCTGACGCTTACCGCTGAAGCCTACTATTCCGCACATAACAATATCCTCCGATCGTTATTCTTTAATCATATATATGCTTGTGGTACAATAAAACGTACTATTTATCGTTTGGTAACAGAATACCATTTAATATTATAGCACATTAAGCGGGGGTTGTCAAGGAGAGGGGGGCGCAATATCATAGAACGGAACAAAGTTAAGCTATAATTCAGATTATTTATGAATTAATCATGGGTAAC
>JAFYET010000071.1 GCA_017544125.1 Ruminococcus sp.
ATATCGCAGGAATAATCACGCATATCCTCGCATAAGATGTAAAAAAACACCTGGGAGTGATAGATTTGAGAAAAAAGGGACAGCTGATAATGCTTTTCGGAGCGATAGTGTGCATATGCGCAGCGGCGCTGCTCTCTGACGAGCCGACAGCCAAGCCTGCATCGGCGGGTGTGGTGTCGGCAGCCTTCGAGCGGCCTGTGCTGATACTCGATGCGGGGCACGGAGGGGCTGACGGGGGCTGCGTTGCTGCTGACGGAACGCCCGAAAAGGGCATTAACCTGAGCATTGTGCAGACGATGCGTGACACGGCGGCGATAATGGGCTACGATGTCATCTGCACGAGGGAGAGCGATGTGTCGATACATGACGAGGGGGTGACGGGGCTTTCAAAGCAGAAAAAGTCAGACATGGACAACCGCCTTGCGATCATCAACGGATACGACAATGCTGTTGCGCTGTCGATACACCAAAACCAGTTTACCGACCCGCAGTACAGCGGTGCGCAGATGTTTTACTCAAAAAAGAGCGAGGCTGCCCACGCCCTTGCCGAAGCGATAAAGGGGCGGGTGGTAAGCACGCTGCAGCACGAGAACGAGCGTGAGACAAAGCCCGTAGGCGATGAGCTGTTTTTGCTTGACAACGCCAAATGTCCAATGGTAATGGCAGAGTGCGGCTTTCTTTCAAACGAAGGGGAGGCGCAGCGCTTAGAATCGCCCGTATATCAGAAGCACATGGCGCTTACGCTGCTTTTCGGGGTAAATGATTACATATACAATGAATAGAAAAAGGCTTCCGCCATGACAAGCGGAAGCCTTATATCTTTTATCAGCTGGTGGCTGCGGCGGTTGCAGCGGTTGTGGAGGCGATTATCGCTGCCATCATAGCCTGCTCGGCTGCGATTATAGCAGCGGCTGAGGCGATAGCGGCTATCTGCGAACCACGTGAGCCGTAGCAGCCCGAAACTATAAGTGCGGCGTGCATGAGCCTTGTTGACTTGGAAGTGCCGAACAAGCCGCCGTAGCCCTTCTGGTCATCAAGGAAGCTGTCGGCATAGAGCACATCGGAAACTATCCTGTCGTTAGACACGCCTGTTGCCGAAAGACCTGCCAGTACGGGGAGGTCATAGGTCTTGCCGAACTTCCTGCCGGATTTTGCAAGCCCGTCATACAGCCCACGGAACTTGGAAGCCTTGTTTTCAGATGAGCCGTCGGTAAGTGCGAGAATATGCGACACCGTCTGCACGGCGTTATTGCCGAAGCCGGATTTCAGGGCATCATAGCAGCTTTCCATATCCTTGACAAGCTCTTTATCGTCACGCTCGCTCATAGCGAGGGTGATAGCGAAGACGCTGTCCTCACTGCCTGTGAGGAAGGGGTGCTCACGCTTCATCTTTTTATAAAGCCCCTTTGCACGCTTGCAGATATCGTCAAGGTCGCCGTGGTAGGCTTGCTCCGCAAGGATAAATGCCGACTGCACAAGATACTCGCTGCCTGTGAAGTATTTCTTCAGCAGCTCGTATATGTCGGATACTTCTTTCAAAAGCTCTTTGGGCTTGCTGCTTACAGCTAAGAGTGCTGCACTTGCAAGCTGCATATTGCCCCTGAATGACGAGAAAATGCCCTTGCTCTCGTCAATGAGCTTTTTGCATTTCTTCAAATCGTCGCTGTCAGCCTCTATACCACGGGAGGTATATATGGCAGCACAGGCTGCATAGATCTCCTCAGACTCGAGCTTGAAGGTCTTTTTGATGATGTTTTTGTTTGTGATAAACAGCTCACAGCGCTGCTGAAGCAATTCCATACTATCTCCCCCTGTATATGATTATGTCGGTGTCAGCGATCAAACGTCGTCGCTGTACTTGGGCTTGCCGCCCATTACCTTTACCATAACTGCCTTCTGAGCGTGGAGGCGGTTTTCAGCCTCTTCAAATATCTCATCTGCGTGAGCCTCGAACACCTTCTCGGTTATCTCCTCTTCACGGTGAGCTGGCAGGCAGTGCTGGACCATTGCATCGGGCTTTGCAGCAGCCATTATCTCGTCATTTATCTGGTAGCCTGCGAAAGCTATCTTGCGCTTTTCTGTTTCTGCTTCCTCACCCATAGATGTCCATACATCGGTAAAGAGCACGTCTGCGTCCTTTGCAGCCTCGAGCGGAACATTGGTCATAGAGAACTTGTCGCCGTAGCCCTTAGCAAATTCAAGCACCTCGTGGTCGGGCTGGTAGTCATCGGGGCAGGCGATGGAAACTTCCATACCTACTTTAAGACCGCCCACGATGAGCGAGTTTGCCATATTGTTGCCGTCGCCTATATAGCACATTTTAAGTCCGTCAAGGCGACCCTTGAACTCTCTGATAGTCATAAGATCGGCTAGCACCTGGCAGGGGTGGCAGAAATCTGTAAGACCGTTGATTATCGGAATAGAGCCGAACTTTGCCAGGTCATCGACCTCCTGCTGCTCAAAGGTACGAATCATTATACCGTCAAGGTAGCGTGAGAGAACACGAGCTGTGTCCTGCACAGGCTCACCACGGCCTATCTGAAGGTCACGGTTTGAGAGGAAGAGTGCCTGACCGCCCAGCTGGTACATACCCGTCTCGAACGACACCCTTGTACGTGTTGAGGACTTCTGGAATATCATACCCAGTGTCTTGCCCTTTAAAAGGTGGTGCTTTATGCCGTTTTTATTCTCATATTTGAGCTGGTCGGCAAGGTTTAATATCTCGATTATCTCCTCCTTTGAGAGGTCGAGCATTTTAAGCAGGTGTTTCATCGTTATTCTCCTTTTCATCAAGTATTTTTGTAAGTATCTCTATTCCCTTATCTATCTCCTCGTAGGTTATCGTGAGGGGCGGGAGGAATCTCAGCTTTTCCTTGGCTGTGAGTATCAGAAGCCCGTTATCAAGGCAAGCCTTGCACACGTCTGCTGCCTTTTTGGTCTTGAGTGACACGCCTATCATCATACCAAGACCGCTAATGCCGTCAACCTCGGGGTGGTCGATGAGCTTCTGCCAGATGTAGTAGCCCTTCTGTGTCACCTCATCGAGGAAGCCCTCAGCAAGCACTGTATCGAGCACAGCGTTGCCGCCTGCGCAGCTTATGGGGTTGCCGCCGAAGGTCGAGCCGTGGGTGCCCTTGGTGAGCACATCGGCGCACTTTTCATTTGCAAGGCAGACACCTATCGGCACGCCGCCTGCAAGACCCTTGGCAAGTGTGGTTATATCAGGCTTTACGCCAAACTGCTCAGATGCTAAGAATGTGCCCGTTCTGCCAACGCCCGTCTGAACCTCATCGCAGATGGTGAGTATATCGTCCTTGGCGCACTCTTCAAATATGGCGTTCACAAACTCCTTATCAAGAGCCACAACGCCGCCCTCGCCCTGAATGAGCTCGAACATCACAGCGCAGACCCTGCCCTTGTTCTCCGAGAGCTTGGCTTTGAGGTCATCTATATCGTTTGCCTTTACATTCACAAAGCCCTCAACAAAGGGAAAGAAGTAGTTATGAAAAACATCCTGCCCGGTGGCGGAGAGGGTGGCAAGAGTCCTGCCGTGGAAGGAGTTTACAAGCGTGATTATGATGTTGCGCTCTACCTCCTTGCCGTATTTATCAAAGCTGTATTTCCTTGCTACCTTGATAGCACACTCGTTAGCCTCAGCGCCGGAGTTGCCAAAAAACATCTTGCTGTAGCCTGTATACTCACATAGCTTAGCTGCAAAATCAGCCTGCACCTTTGTGTAGTAGTAGTTTGATGTGTGCTGTATCTTATGTGCCTGAGAGCATATAGCCTCTACCCACTTGTCGTTGCAGTAGCCAAGGGAGTTAGTGCCTATGCCCGAGCCGAAGTCGATATAGGTCTTGCCGTCTTCATCGGTCGCCACACGGTCGCTGCCCGATTCCATTACCAGGTCGTACCTGCCGTATGAGGGCATGACGTGTGAGTTGAATTTTTCTATCGTGTTCATTGTTATCATTCCTTTCTTTAGGTTTATCTGTCTGCTTTTTCAATTAGTGATGCCTGGATATTTGCGCCCCTGCTCTGCATATATGCAAGTATATGCGACAGTTTTACGTTATTTGCGGCAAATGCAGCCCTCGGGATAAATGAGTTATACTTGCCCGCATGGAGCGTCAGGCAGGTGGGTGAAAGAGCCACCCTGTCGATATCGGTATAGTTATAGCTGAGCGTACCTTCGATGCTCTGCTCAGTGTAGTAGGTCTGATAGAGTGAGAGAACGCTGTCATTCTCACACGCCGCAGCCTTGACAGAGGGCATCATAAGCGCTGCTATACCGAATGGTGCAACAAACAGCAGCGCTGCCGTTGTTGCGAATATGTATATATCGTAGTAAAACGAAAACCAGGGGAGCGGTGCAAACCTTGCAGCTATCGAATAGACAAGCAGGGCGCAAACGCCTATCGCAAAGGGGAGGACCTTACGCAAGAGGGTCATACCAATGGCGTTTATCACATCGCTCTCGCTTTCAAACCTGTAGCTTATCTGTAAGAAAAGTTCTTCCTGCATACTGTTATTCATCAGCTGAACTGTGTGCCGATGCCCTCGTTAGTAAGCAGCTCTATGAGGATAGAGTGGGGAACTCTGCCGTCGATGATAGATGTTCTCTTGACACCACGTCTAATAGCCTCAACGCAGCAGTCGATCTTGGGAATCATGCCGCCGCTGATGATGCCTGTGCTTTTAAGGTAAGGCACCTCGGAGACGTTCACTGTGGGTATGAGCGTTTCGTCATCGTCCTTATCACGCAAAAGCCCCTTGATATCTGTCATAAGAATGAGCTTTTCGGCTCTTAAGCAGCTTGCAATGCGGGCAGCTGCGGTGTCGGCATTTATGTTGTATGCCTGACCTGTCTCGCTGGTGCCGACGGTTGCGATTATCGGCACATAGCCGTTATTCAAAGCATCGAGTATGGGCTTGGTGGTTATCTTCTTGATCTCGCCAACATAGCCAAGATCAACATCGCCCTCGAGCTTCTTTGCCATTATCATCTCACCGTCACAGCCGCATAGACCGAGTGCCTTGCCGCCGTGCAGCTGCAATGCCGATACCAGCTCCTTATTGACCTTGCCGCTGAGTACCATTTTTACTATATCCATAGTTTCGGCATCGGTGTAGCGCAGACCGTTTATAAAGCGGCTCTCAACGCCCACACGGTTAAGCATTGCGTTTATCTCGGGGCCGCCGCCGTGAACGAGCACTACCTTTATGCCGACCTCAGAGAGCAGCACGATATCGCTCATAACGGCTTCTTTGAGCTCTGAGTTTGTCATAGCGTTGCCGCCGTATTTTACTACGACTATCTTATCGTGATAATTCTGTATATAGGGCAGCGCATCAATGAGTATCTGGCTTCTTATATTGTTTTCTATCTGCATTTTTATTACTTCCTTTAACTCCTGTAATCTCCGTTGATCTTGACGTAGTCATATGTCATATCGCAGCCCCATGCGGTAGCCTCGCTGCTGCCCTGTTTGAGCTGTGCAAGTATCGTTATATCCTCCTCGGAGAGAATAGCCTTTGCAAGATCCTCATCAAACTGCAAGCCAAGACCGTTCTCGCAGACAAGTATCTTTCCTGCCTTTGAGATGTAGTAAACATCTGCCTTTGTGACATCGCAGTCTGTTTCAGCATAGCCCATAGCGCACATTATACGTCCGCAGTTTGCGTCAGCGCCGTACATAGCGCACTTTACGAGCGGCGAGCGGATAACGCTCTTTGCGATGATCTTCGCTGTTTCAAAATCGGGTGCGCCTGTTACCCTGCACTCTATCAGCTTTGTAGCGCCCTCGCCGTCCTTGGCAAGCATTTTGGTAATGTGCAGCATAGCTATGTAAAGCGCTTTTTTGAACACCTCAAACTCCTTGCTGCCTGCCTTTATCTCGGCATTATTTGCCATGCCGTTTGCCATTATGCAGACCATATCGTTTGTTGATTGGTCGCCGTCAACAGAGAGGCAGTTGTAGGTTATCTTTACTACCTCGTCAAGGGCTGATTGCAAAAGCTCAGATGATATATTGCAGTCGGTGGTATAGAAGTTAAGGGTAGTTGCCATATTCGGGTGTATCATGCCGCTGCCCTTGCCCATGCCGCCGAGGGTCACGCTCTTGCCGCCGATATCAAACTTAACGGCTATCTCTTTCTTGACAGTGTCGGTAGTCATGATAGCGGTTGCGGCTTCAAGGTTGCCGTTGTAGTCGAGCTTTTCAACCAGCTTCGGCACAGCCTCTGCCACAGGCTCGATGGGGAGAATCTGCCCGATAACGCCTGTTGAAGCGACTATCACCTGCTCGGGCTCTATACCCAAAGCATCGGCTGTGAGCTTACACATAGCCTGCGCTTTATGCTCGCCGTCTGAGTTACAGGTGTTGGCGTTTTTTGAGTTTGCGATTATCGCCCTCATTTTGCCGTTTGCTTTTGATATATTATCCTTTGTGACGATTATCGGCGCACCCTTTACCTTGTTCTGGGTATACACCGCAGCTGCGTTGCAGTCGCAATCTGACACGACCATGCAGATATCGTTCTTGACGTTTGAAATGGGGCTTTCGTTACCGTCGGGCACGCTGCTTTTCTTTATGCCGCAGTACACGCCGCTTGCCTTGAAGCCCTTGGCTGCGCACACGCCGCCCTCGGCGTATTCATAGCCCTCGAATGGTTTAAGTGTTATTTCCTTCATCTTTCATCTTCCTTTATAGTATATCGTATTTTTCTTTGAGCTTAAGTATTCTCATAACGCTTTCGTCAAGGCGCTGCTGGGTTATCTCGCCGCTGTCAACAGCCGCCTTGATGCTCTCAAAGGCATCTTTCAGGTCGGCAGGCATAAGCAGTATGTCAGCCCCCGCTGTGAAAGCCTTAAGCACCGTCTGCCCCGATGAGCCGCCGTCAGCTGCTGCCTGCATTGACAGCGAGTCGGTAATGACTATGCCGTCATAGCCCAGCTCTTTTCTCAGCTTATCGGTTATCAGCTGCTTTGAGAGTGATGCGGGCAGACCGTCGTCGGTGACATTTGGCAGGGTGATGTGTGATATCATCACCATATCTGTCTTATCAAGATTGTTTATAAAGGGTATCAGCTCGCATTCAAGCAGCTCCTCCCAGCTTTTATTGACTACGGCACCGCTTGTGTGGGTGTCTTCATAAGTATCGCCGTGCCCGGGGAAGTGCTTGATAGCGGTTATCATGCCGCTGTCATGGAAGCCCTCGATGCAGGCTGTGACCATATCAGCTGCCACTTTCGCATCTGACGAGAACGCCCTGTCTCCTATGACAGTATTTTCAGGGTTTGTAAACACATCAGCATCGGGCGCAAAATCGGTGTTGAAGCCGTATTCTTTCAGATACTTGCCTATTGTCACGCCGACTTCTTTAGCGTTCTCTGTATCGCCCGTCTGCCCTATATCATACATCGAGGTGTATGTCTTGACATCGAAGTTTTCGTTTCTGCCAAGTCTTGCAACGCCGCCGCCCTCTTCGTCAACTGCGATAAAGAGCCCGTATTTGCTTATCTCACTGAGCTTTGAGTTAAAGGTCTTTATCTGCTCGGGGTCTACCACATTTGCGGTCATCTGTATAATGCCGCCCACGGGGTATTTAGCGATAAGCTCATTCATGGTGTCATCATACATAGTTGCGGTCTCATCATAGCCGTCGATCTGCTCGGGGGTGACTATGAAAAGCTGCCCTATCTTTTCTTCAAGGGTCATCTTATCAAACACCTTCTCAGCCTTGCTTCTGTCATCTTTCTCGTCATTGGTATCGGCAGCCGATGTATCGTCCTTAGCGGAGCTGTCGTCATTATTGCTGTCTGATACGGTGCTTTCATCTGCGCTGTCAGCCCCGCTCACCTCATCAGCCACAGACGAGCTTTCGGTGCGTGTTGACATTTTGGGCTTCAGCGGGTCAACAGGCTCACCGCATGATGTGAATGTCATTATAAGCCCTGCAAATATTGCGGCGGCAAGAAGTTTTCTTTTATTATTCAAGACCTGTTACCTCATCTATACCAAGCATTATATTCATGTTCTGCACGGCAGCGCCCGAAGCGCCCTTGCCTAAGTTATCAAGCCGTGAGCAGAGGAGTATCTGCTCATCATTGCCGAACACGAAAAGCTGCATATTGTTCGTTCCTTCAAGTGTGTTTGCTGCAAGGAAGCCGTCGGGCAGTGTATCCTTGCCGCCAAGCTCCATTACCTTTACAAAGTGCTGACCCTCGTAGTGTGATGAGAGTATCTCATGTACATCAGCAGGGGTGACTTTCTTTGCAAGCGCCCTTGTGACTAAAGGCACAGATACCACCATGCCTGCATAATAATCATCGACTATGGGGTTGAACATAGGCTTATATTTCAGCCCGCACACCGTCTGCATCTCGGGCAGGTGCTTATGTGCCTGCGCAAGTGCATACTGTCTGGGCGAGCACATTTCCTTTGTCTTGTCTGCACCCTCGATAGCGGCTATCATCTTTTTGCCGCCGCCGCTGTAGCCGCTTACTGCGTGTGCTGTCAGCGGGTAATCATCGCCCAATATGCCAGCCTGCACCAGCGGGTAAACTATGCTTATAAAGCCGCTTGCATAGCAGCCGGGGTTGGCTACTCTTTTTGAGTTTGCTATTGCCTCTCTGTGTGCCGCCGACAGCTCGGGGAAGCCGTAATCCCACGCAGGGTTTGTCCTGTGAGCGGTGGAGGCATCTATTATCCTTACCTTGTCGTTTGTGACCAGGCTCACAGCCTCTTTTGCTGCTGCATCGGGCAGGCAGAGGAATGTTATATCACTCTCGTTTATGAGCCTTGCACGCTCGGCTGCGTCCTTACGCTTGTCTTCGTCAATTAGCAGTATGTCAAGGTCATTTCTCTTTTCAAAGCGCTCGAATATCTGAAGCCCTGTTGTTCCTTCTTTTCCGTCGATGAATATCTTTGTTTTCATTTTCGTTTAGCCTTCTTTTTTCTTTTCTTTTTGTTGGGTGTATGGCTTTCTTCGCCGAGAATGGGGGTGTAGTGTTCAGGCTTTGGCGCAGCCTCTTCATCACCGCTGTGTGCTGAGAACACCCCGCCGAGACCGCCGCCGAATATAACGCACACGGCAGTTACTATAATAAGGTTAGGCACTACATCACGCATAGGCGTTGCAAAGAAAAGCACTGCCGACACGGCGATGACTGCCGCTTTATAATACCAGCGTGAGCCGAAGACCTTTGCTGTCAGAAAGCTGCATAAGCAAAGCAGCAGCGGGTCAAGCAGCATGAAGATATAAAACCTTGCGACCAGCGGCTCTGAAACGCTCTCCGAGAAGTAGTAAGCCCCCATCACAAAGCCCGCCCACAGGAGGGTGAGCCCTGCTTTTACCGGCAGCTCAAAGCGCTCATTTATCATATGACTTTAGTGCAGCCCTGGTGTATTCTATCTGAGCCTTTACGCTCTCGGGGGCGGGGCCGCCTGCTGCCTTTCTCTGCATAACGCAGGTATCAAGGCTTATCGCCTCAAAAACATCTTCATCAAAGGTCTCGCACAGTGCCTTGTAGTCATCAAGGGGCAGTGTTTCAAGGGTGAGCCCCTTTTCTATGCAGGTGTGTACGAGGGTGCCTGTTATCTTATAGGCATCTCTGAAAGGCAGACCCTTTTTAACGAGGTAATCTGCGCAGTCGGTGGCGTTTATAAAGCCCTTTGCGGCTGCGGCCCTCATATTCTCGGGTATCACCTTCATTGTATCGAGCATGGGTATGAATGTTGTAAGGCAGAGCTTTACGGTATCTACCGCATCGAAGATAGCCTCTTTATCCTCCTGCATATCCTTATCATATGCAAGTGAGATGCCCTTCATCATAACCAGCAGTGTGTTGAGGTCGCCGTAGACCCTGCCCGTCTTGCCCCTTATAAGCTCGGTGACATCGGGGTTCTTCTTCTGTGGCATTATAGACGAGCCTGTTGCATACGCATCGTCAAGCTCAATGAATTTGAACTCCCACGAGCACCAGAGTATTATCTCCTCAGAGAAGCGTGAAAGGTGCATCATAAGTATTGAGATCGCAGATGCGAGCTCTATACAGAAATCCCTGTCAGAAACGCCGTCGAGGGAGTTTTGTGTTATCTCATCAAAGCCTAAGAGGTCACACACCCGCTGTCTGTTTATGGGGTAGGTGGTGGCTGCAAGTGCGCCGCTGCCCAAGGGCATGATATTTGTTCTCTTGTATGTATCTTCAAGCCTGCCCAGGTCACGCAGAAGCATCTGTGCATACGCCATAAGGTGGTGTGCAAAGGTTATGGGCTGTGCTCTTTGCAGGTGGGTATAGCCGGGCATTACCGTTGCGAGGTGCTTGGCTGCTATATTGCAAAGCGTTTCGATAAGCTCTTTGGTAAGCGCCTGTATCTCCCTTATCTCGACTTTCAGGTTCATTCTTATATCAAGGGCGACCTGGTCGTTTCTTGAACGTGCGGTGTGAAGCCTCTTGCCTGCATCGCCTATACGCTTTGTAAGCTCAGCCTCGTTGAACATATGAATATCCTCAGCCGTCGGGTCAAACTGCAATTTGCCGCTTTCTATATCAGCGAGTATGCCCTTCAAGCCCTCGATGATAGCCTTGCTGTCGTCAGCGGATATTATGCCGCACTCGCCGAGCATAGTGGCGTGAGCCATGCTGCCCTCGATATCCTGCTTATACATTCTTGCATCGAATTTGATCGAAGAATTGAAATCATTAACACGCTCGTCCGTTTCCTTGGTGAAACGTCCTGCCCACATTTTTCCTGCCATTGTATTGCTCCTTTTTTATCTTACATAAAGTCTTCGTCAGTTACCCTGTGACCTCTGCCCTCTTCACGCTGAAGCTGCGAGAGATAGTCGCTGCTGTCATCAGTCATATCAGCCTCAGCCTGTGCGTAGTTATGGAACTCGCCGTCAGCCTCGAGGTCGTGTGCCTCGGCGCTGTCGTGGTGGTCATGCACCGGCTGCTGAGGGTAGGGGAAGGGGCTGCCGCCCTGCATCATCTGCGCTCTCTGGGCAAAGATATTATTTGCAGGCATATTCTGCCCCGGGAAGTTGCCCACAGGCATATTCATATTGCCAAAGTGGCTGCCGCCGTTTAGCATTGCGGGGTCATAGCCCTCGATTCTCTGTGCATCTTCACAACCGCCGCAGTGAACGCCCGAAGGCTTTTTCTTGAGCAGGTTATGAAGCGAGGTCAGGCTCAGTATAACATAATAGAATGTGCTTACAAAGGGTGCTATCACAAATGGTATTACCGCATCTTCATTCTCAAAGGCATCTGATATTTC
>JAFYET010000072.1 GCA_017544125.1 Ruminococcus sp.
GTCGGGCTTCTCCGCAAGCTCATAATATTTCTCCGCTTGTTCAAGCACCGTGAGGATTTTATTGTATGGTATGATAGTTTTTATGGTTCATTTATAATCATTTATAATTGTGAGCTTCAGAAAATATAATTATGATATAGCTCATTTGAAATATCGAGACACATTTTTCATACCACCTGCGAATACCGATAATCATCTCTTGGGCTTCTTTTTCCTAAGCTGCTCCTGCCGCTGCCGTTCTTCCTCGACTAATTCCGCGACATAGTCACGTTTAGAAAGTCGGTCGTAAGTTTCCAAAATATCTTGGTACACAGCATATCTTTGTCTGCAACCTTCGAGTTTTTCCTTTAGGGCTGATATTTTATTGCCCGAAATCTCAGCACGTTCTCGCAGGGTATCAACATCTGACATCGTTAGCAGACTGTTATTTTGCATAGCCTGTCTGCATACCAACATTTTGTTTTTCTCCTCATCAGACAGCTCGGGTTTCTTCGCAAGAGAATAGTATGTTTTTGCTTGCTCCAGCAGGCTCACCATTTTGTTGTAATCCACAATGTGCTGATTTACCTCAACCTTGTATTTTTCGTACAAGGTTTTCTGCTCTTTAGCTTTGTACTCCAGATCTCCGAGTGAATGAATATTTTCCTTTTTCATGACTGACATCTGCGCCGAAAGCCGATAAATATCGAGGTCATTATCGGCTGAGTACGGGAGATCGGCGTTATGCTTACGGGGGACTTTTCTGTGCTGGTTTGCAAGAATACGAACATCACCAATGACAGAAGCATAGGCATCCCTCAATTCTGCATCACTATCATGTGTGGGCGAATTATCCGAACCCACTTCACGATACTGTATGCGAGTAGTAAGGCTTTCTTCGGTATACTCCTCGCCGAGCGTTTTCGTTCTGACAAAGCGTATCCGTCCCGGTGCTTTGACGGAGATATACTTCCCGCGCTTGACCTCATAGCCCAGCCCATCAAGTGCCTGCAACAGTTCATCAAGTGAATTAACGGTAGGTATCAGCTTGTCGATTTCCTCTCTGATCTGCTGTTTCCACGAGGTACCATTCTTTTTGTGTTCCCATTCATTGTATTTCATAGACCTACCCCTACACTCAAAGTTGAGCGCGGGCGTGATACCTAAAGCGCGGCATACCCCATTCGCGTGTTCGCGGACATAGCGCAAAGTAGCTTGGTTATCATTATATTTGCGCCCGGAAATCGAATAAGAATTGAGTATCACATGACAATGAGTGTGCGAAGTGTTGGTATGCGTTGCGATGACCGCCTGCGCATCGTCACCGAAAGTGTTTCGCACAAAAGCCATAGCCACCTTTTGGGCGTACTCCGGCGTGACGTTCTCCGAATCGGCAAAGCTCATGATGTAGTGTATCGCTTTGACCGGAGTTTTTCCCGATTTATTGATAGGCTCGTCGTAACTGCGGCGCGTATAATGCTCGTAGATCATCTTCATCTGCATGTAAGCGTCCTCGGCATCGGTGGTGCAGTTTATGGAGGTCGTCAGCAGCATATCGTCTGTCTTTTTGGCGTCGA
>JAFYET010000073.1 GCA_017544125.1 Ruminococcus sp.
AAGGATAATAAAAGAGCTGCCGTCTGCACCGACCTGGGCTGTGTTACCGATAGTGTAAGGAATGCCCTTTTCGGCTGCGATATGGCGCTTGTCGAGGCTAACTATGACAGGCAGATGCTTATAAACGGCTATTATGATTACAGCCTGAAGCAGCGTATACTCTCAGACCACGGGCACCTTTCAAACGGCGACAGCGGTGAGTTTATATATGAGCTTATAGACAAAGGCACTACCCGTGTCTGCCTCGGGCATCTGAGTGAGCATAACAACACCCCCTATAAGGCAGAGAGCACTGTGCTTTCAAGCCTTGGTGACTATAAGCGCAACCGTGACTATATGCTCGAGGTGGCAACTAAGGATTTCAGCGGATTGGCGGTGGTATTCTGATAAAGATAAACCTCATAACCGTGGGCAAGCTAAAGGAAAACTATCTAAGGCAGGCGCAGGAGGAGTATTCAAAGCGCCTGGGCGCTCACTGCAAGCTCGCTGTTATAGAGCTGCCCGAGAGCAGGCTGCCCGATGACCCGTCTGATAAGGAGATAGCAGCAGCCCTTGCTAATGAAGCCAAGCTGATGGAAAAGTACATCACCGGCAAGGATACAAAGAACATTGCCATGTGCATTGAGGGCGGCCAGCTGTCAAGCGTTAAGCTGTCAAAGAAGATAGAGGAGCTGTCGCTATCGGCAAGCACCCTCAATTTCATCATCGGCTCGTCATTCGGGATAGATGAGGGGGTAAAGAAGCGTGCCGATATGCGCCTTTCAATGTCAGAGATGACATTCCCTCACCAGCTTGCAAGGATAATGCTGCTCGAGCAGATATACAGGGCGTTCTCTATCTCAAAGGGAAGCAAATATCATAAATAAGCTGCCGTTCACCCGGCGGCTTTTTTCCTGCCTTGTGTCTCAAAACGCACAAATGTTCTACGTGGAACATTGTATGCTCACGCCCTGTATACTGCATATAAACGACTTGTTATTGACTTGAAGCCGCTTTTTGTGATATAATACTATCAACAGAGGAGTGAAGACTTATGAATAAACTTGCGGGACATTTCAAAACGATAACCCACCACCGCCATGTGGTGATAAAGCACTGCTGGTATGCAGGTATATTTTTTCAGGGGCTGTTCCATGACCTGTCAAAATATTCCCCGTCGGAATTTATAGTGGGCGTTAAGCACTTTCAGGGCACTCGCTCACCCAATGAGGGCGAGAGGGAGGACTATGGCTATTCCCTTGCGTGGATGCACCATAAAGGCAGGAACAAGCACCACTTTGAATACTGGACGGACTATGACGGCGTTACCAAAAAACTAAGACCCGTCAAGATGCCCATGCGCTATGTCAAGGAGATGTTCTGCGACAGGGTGGCTGCAAGCAAGACCTACCTGGGCGAGAATTACACCGACTCAGCGCCGCTTGATTATTTCATCAGGGGCAACACCGCCACACGTATGCACCCCGAGACCGCCGCACTTCTTGAAAAGCTGCTGCGTATGCTTAAAGATAAGGGCGAGAAAAAGACATTTGCGTATATCAGAAAACTCAGGGACTATTGATACCGGATACAATGCACAATTATTGTATCAACAACGTTGATGCCACCCATATGGGGCAAATGATTTGAGGCGGTTGAGTATTTTATAATTCGTGCGCCAAAGGCGCACACCTTAATTATGCAT
>JAFYET010000001.1 GCA_017544125.1 Ruminococcus sp.
AAGCCCCACAGCTTCTCAACTGCCTGCAATATAGCTACACAGATAATCGCACAGGTAGCATCAAACCAGTACGGCGGTCAGTCTATCAGCCTGACACACCTGGCACCGTTTGTTGATATAAGCCGTAAGAAGATAAGGGCAGAGCTGCTCGAAGAGATAAAGGAGCTCGGCGCTGAGCCTTCTGAGGAAAAGATCAATGAGATAACGGAAGAACGCCTTAAGAAGGAGATTACAAGGGGCGTTCAGACTATACAGTATCAGGTAGTGACACTGCTCACTACAAACGGTCAGGCACCGTTCGTTACAGTATATATGTATCTTAACGAGGCTAAGGACGAGCAGGAGAAGGCTGACCTCGCAATGATCATTGAGGAGACTCTCAGGCAGAGATACATAGGCGTTAAGAACGAGGCTGGCGTGTGGGTGACACCTGCATTCCCCAAGCTCATATATGTTCTGGAAGAAGATAACGTGTACGAGGGTAGCAAGTATTATTACTTGACAGAGCTTGCGGCTAAATGTACAGCCAAGAGAATGGTTCCTGACTACATTTCAGAGAAGGTAATGCTCCAGCTCAAAGTCGATAAGAACGGTGACGGTCACTGCTACACCTGCATGGGCTGCCGCAGCTTCCTTACACCTTATGTTGATGAAAACGGCAAGCCCAAATACTACGGGCGCTTCAATCAGGGCGTTGTTACTCTGAACCTTGTGGATATTGCGCTTTCCTCAGGCAGAGATATGAACAAGTTCTGGGAGATATTTGACGAAAGGCTCGAGCTTTGCTACCGTGCCCTTATGTGCAGGCATAAGAGACTGCTGGGTACTTTGTCGGATGTTGCACCGATACTCTGGCAGTACGGCGCACTTGCAAGGCTTAAGAAGGGCGAGAAGATAGACAAGCTGCTCTTCGGCGGCTATTCGACAATCTCGCTTGGCTATGCAGGTCTTTGCGAGTGTACAATGTATATGAAGGGCAAGCCCCACACTGACCCCGAGGCTACACCTTTTGCACTTGAAGTTATGCAGCACATGAATGATGCCTGCGCTAAGTGGAAGGCTAAGGAAAATATCGATTTCTCGCTCTACGGCACACCGCTCGAGAGCACAACATATAAGTTCGCTAAGTGCTTACAGAAGCGCTTCGGCATCGTCAAGGGCGTTACTGACCGCAACTATATCACTAACTCCTACCATGTACACGTTACTGAGAAGATAGATGCCTTCACCAAGCTCAAATTTGAGTCGCAGTTCCAGCGTCTGTCGCCCGGCGGCGCTATCAGCTACGTTGAGGTTCCCAATATGCAGCAGAATATCCCCGCTGTACTCGATGTTATGAGATTTATCTATGATAATATCATGTATGCTGAGCTCAATACCAAGAGTGACTACTGTCAAGTGTGCGGCTTTGACGGCGAGATACAGATAACTGAGGATGATAACGGCAAGCTCGTATGGGAATGCCCCAACTGCCACAACAGAGACCAGAATAAGATGAATGTCGCAAGGCGTACCTGCGGCTATATCGGCACACAGTTCTGGAATCAGGGCAGAACTCAGGAGATAAGAGAAAGAGTACTGCATCTATAATGTAATGTAAAAATACTTTACGCCCGGCTTGGTGATGAGTCGGGCGTTTTTTGTAATCTTTATAACAATGCGGTTAAAAACATTTACAATGAATGCGCTTTTATTGATAATCCTAATAATATGTGATACAATTTGTATATCAACATAGAATAATTGTTTTGATTCATGATATTAAAATGCTTGCGGGGAGGTAAGTGTATATGAACCGCATTTTATCAAATAAAAAACTGCTAATATCAATATTTGCAGTTCTTGGAATAATAGTGTTGATTTCGATTTGTTTTCTCATTACTATTATTTTAAAGTTTTTTTCTCCTGACAAAGAGCCTGCATATGAGTTGATATCAGACCACTACGGCGTGCTTGATTCATCATATAGCTGCGAGTATAAGGGCAAGCTCTATTATGCAGACAATAACAGCGTATATTCCTACCCCGACAAGGCACAAGTCGGCGAGTTTGATTCATACTGCCTGTTGTCAGAAAACGATGAAAGAATGATTATCTATGAAGTGAAAACAGGGCAGTTATATTCCTATGACGGCAGCGCTTTGAATAAACTGTTTAAGATAGAGATACGCTACGACCACGTTATAACGCTTGATGATAAGCTGATAGCCGTAAGCAGTGATATGGAAAGCGCAAGGGCGTGCTTGAAGATATATGATCTTAAAACGGGTGAGGATATCGCATTTTCTGATATGACAGGTCAAAAGATATTTTTTGATGAGAAAAACAAAGACGATCCGGCATTTTATTTGAAACCTATCAATAATAGATACACCATTATTGCAGAAAAAGACAACACAGAGATGATATTCTTTGAGATCTATGATAATAAAGAGCAATGCCCCGCATTTATCATCTCATTTAATGGGTTTTGTATTTACAGGCTGAATGATAATGGCTTTATCTCGACTGAGTATTTAAACTCTGCCGGCGAAACGATGTGTGAGTATTCCATTTATGATGATGGATTTGCCGAATGCCAAAACACTATTCGCAAAGAAGTAAAGCAAAGCTATCAAGCGAGATACTTTTATACCGATAATGACAGACTTGTGACCATAGGGCAGCCCTCGACTGACCATATGTACCAAACGAAAAAGAACAAGGCTTTTTCTGATAACACACAGGACTCTACCTATAGCAGTATTTCTGTGTATGATAAAACCACGCTTGATTACAAATACAGCCTTGAGGTCAAGGATAAACTTATAGCAGTAAAAGACGACACATACATTACCTTTGTTGATGGTAAGCTGGTTTATTTAAAATCTGACGGTGAAAAGACAGCTGAGAAAGAACTTGATGATATTAAAGAGGGCGGAAGCTATGTTTTTGAAATGAACGGTGATTGTTTATTTGTATTTCAAAACTTACATAATGATGTATTAAAACTGATTACTGTGATTTGAGTATAAAAAAATACCGGTACACATTATGTGTACCGGCCATTTTTATACTAAGTATCTGATTACTTGAGCATCGAAGCAACCTCATCAGCAAGGTTGTCTTCCTTCTTTTCAACGCCCTCGCCACGCTCAAATCTTGCGTACTCAACTACGCTGATAGAGCCGCCGAGCTTCTTAGCAGCGTCAGCAACATACTTGCCAACTGTGCCCTCGAAGATGTCACTTCTAACGAATGTCTGCTCGAGGAGGCAGTTTTCGCTATAGAACTTGCCAACCTTACCCTCAACGATCTTGATCTTTACCTGCTCGGGCTTGTTAGCCATCTTAGGATCCTCAGCCATCTGAGCGAGAAGAACCTTCTTCTCCTCGTCAAGAGCAGAAGCGGGAACAGACTCCTTGTTGAGGTATGCAGGGTTCATAGCTGCAACCTGGAGTGCGCAGTTCTTGCCGACCTCGAATACCTTGTCAGCATCAAGATCAGACTCGAGCTTAACCATAACGCCTATGCTGCCGCCGCCGTGAACGTAAGGAACGAGTATACCTTCAAATCTCTTGAAACGACGGATAACCATGTTCTCTCTGATCTTTATGAACAGCTCCTGAAGAGCCTCGTCAACTGTCTGTGTGCCGCCGCTGATAGTTGTAGCCTTAAGAGCATCAACGTCTGCGGGGTTTGCATCTATTACTGTCTGAGCTACTGCCTTAACGAAAGCCTTGAACTCGTCATTGTTAGCAGCGAAGTCTGTCTCGATATTAACTTCAACAACAGCACCAACGTTGCCGTCAACTACTGCTGTGCAGATACCCTCAGCAGCAACTCTGCCTGCCTTCTTAGCCTGTGTAGCAAGACCCTTTTCACGAAGGATAAGTACAGCCTTCTCCATATCGCCGTCAGCCTCAACGAGTGCCTTCTTGCAGTCCATCATGCCAACGCCTGTTGCTGTCATAAGCTCTTTTATTTCCTTAACGCCTATATTTGCCATTTTAGTGTCCTCCTGTTTTTATCGAAATTAGGGCAGACACAAGCGTTTATGGTCTGCCCTGTTAGCTTTTAAATTAAATTACTCAGCGTCTGCTGCTTCAGCCTCAGCCTCTTCAGCGGAAGCCTCCTGCTCGCCCTGTCTGCCCTCGAGGATTGCATCAGCCATGCAGCCGGCGATGAGCTTAACTGCTCTGATAGCATCGTCGTTGCCGGGGATAACGTAATCAACATCATCAGGGTCACAGTTTGTATCTACGATAGCAACTACCGGTATACCGAGCTTCTTAGCCTCAGCTACAGCTATCTTTTCCTTCCTCGGGTCAACTACGAAGAGTGCGCCGGGGAGGTCGTTCATGTTCTTGATACCGCCCATGAACTTTTCGAGCTTC
>JAFYET010000012.1 GCA_017544125.1 Ruminococcus sp.
GATAATGCCTAACAGCTTAAATACCATAGGTGATAAAGCCTTTGACGGCTGTGTCGCTATCAAGTCGCTGTCTATCCCCGGCAGCGTTACTAAGATAGGTGAAAGCGCATTTGAAAACTGCACAGGCCTTACATGGGTCGCGATCCCCGATTCTGTGACCTATATAGGCGGTTATGCTTTCGGCTTTACCCATGCAACGGGTGAGGCTGCTCATAAAAAGACAGGCAGCTTTACCGTTTACGGTACATCTGTAACTGCTAAGAATTTTGCAGCATTCTTCAGCTTCAAGCTGGTTGATCCAAGAATTTCCACCTGTAAGGCAACCTTGGATAAAAAATCATATGTCTATAACAGCAAGGGCGTTACCCCGGTGGTAACTGTCAAGAGCGCCGAGGGTGCCAAGCTCGTAAAGGGTACTGATTATGTAGTTACCTATGCCGATAATAAGAAGTGCGGCAAGGCAACTGCTGCCGTTAAGGGCATAGGTAAGTATAAGGGCACTGTAAAGCTGACCTATATCATCAAGCCCGGTAAGACTAAGATATCAAACGCTAAGTCAACTAAGGCAAAGAAGGTCAAGGTCACCTGGAAGAAGACAGCAGGCGGTGTTTCCGGCTATCAGGTGCAGATATCAACTGATAAGAAATTCAAGAAAGCAGTTACTGCCTATAACGTCAAAAAGGGTAAGACCGTTTCCAAGACTATCTCCAAATTAAAGAGCAAGAAGACCTACTACGTTCGTGTTCGTGCATATAAGCTGGCAGATAATAAAAAGAACGCAGGCAAGTGGAGTGCGGTCAAGAAGGTAAAGTGCAAGTAATGACATAACAGATAAGGCTCGGGGGTCATTCCCCGGGTCTTTTTTGCCCGCAGAATATATATACTTTTAAAGGAGGAGATGTAAGATGATCTATATTACAGGCGATACACACGCATTTTTTGACCAGCTAACAAACAGAATGGAGCACGCAGGTATAACACAGGGCGACACGGCGATAGTCTGCGGCGATTTCGGCTTTACCTGGGGCAGGGACTATGACGAGATGCACCTTGACGCTATGGAGCAGCTGCCCTATACCATAGCCTTCGTTGACGGCAACCACGAGAATTTCGACAAGCTGTATGAATACCCCGGGGTCGATTTTTGCGGCGGCAAGGCTCATCAGGTGCGCCAAAATGTCTTTCACCTGATGCGGGGCGAGGTATTTGAGATAGAGGGGCATTCGTTTTTCTGCTTCGGGGGCGCATATTCTACCGATAAGGCAGGCAGAACGCCCCATATCGAGTGGTGGCCGCAGGAGCTGCCCACCAATGAGGATTATAAGCACGCAAGAGCTTCCCTCGAGCGTATAGGCTACAAGACAGACTATGTACTCACCCACACCATACCCACATCGTTCATACATCGCCTCGGCAAATACCCCGATGCGCACGATGCCGAGCTTACCGGCTATTTTGAATGGCTCTACCGTGGGCTCGACTTCAAAAAGTGGTTTGCGGGGCATTTCCACGAAAACCGTGACTTCGGCGATTTAGTGATTCTGTATGACGATGTCGTCAGAGTGGGGGAGAGCTGATAATAACCAAAAAGGCAATACCTTCATTTTGAGGTATTGCCTTTTTTCGTGGGCATCAGCCCTTATTCTTTTTTGTTATAAGCGGTATCAGCGTGTATAGCCTTGTTGCCGCATATGATATAATCAGCGATATCAAAGCTATGAGCGCCACAGCCGCCGCCCCGCCCTGCTCAAAGGGGTTGACCCTCATCACAGCGAAGATGTATTTGAGCACCGCCATGTGTAATAGGTATATGCCGAATGAGCATTTTTCAAGCTCTGCCGCAATGGTGTCAATGACGGGTATTGGCTTTTCACCTTTGCATAGGCTGAATGCCCCGAATATGCCTGCCGACATTACCACCGTCAGCGGGAATGAATAGCTGCCAAGCAGCCCCGTGAGCGTCTTTGATCTCCCGTCAACCGAGAGATAGGTGAGTATCACCGTGGCTGCAAGCCCTGCCGCTGCAAGCAGTATGTATACCCATATGGGCAGCGCTATCATCTTGCTGTGCAGCATATGTCCTAAAAACACAAACAGCGGGTAAATGCTGAAAACGCAGATGTAAAACGCCGTCTGCCTGCCCGTTACCGTTTCAAGCATGGGGCGCATTGACATGAACACAAAAAGCACTGTGCATATGTAGATCATAAGCCCCTTGTCTTTCTTGTCGGCTGCCGCCTTGTACATGGGCATCATAAGATACAATGCTATCATAAGGTATAGATACCACATATGCTTCCAGCCTGTGCCGTTTATTATGTTTCTCCAAGTTACAGTGAATATATCGGCAGTGACGTTTTTAGCGATAAACGCCGCATCAAACAGCGCAAACAAAAACGTGAATACCACAAGCGCCAGCACCATTTTGACTATCAGCCTGCCGAATAGCTTTTTAAAGCCGAGCTTTCTTTCAGGGGTGAGCAGCAGCGCACCCGTTGCCATTACAAAGCAGGGGACTGCCCACATACAGGCATTTCGCACACAAAGCATGGTTATGTGCTGTGCATCGGTTTTAGCATACGCATCAGCCGCATAGAAGCTGTGAAGCACCACTACGGCTATGCAAGCCAAAGCCTTTAGCCTGCTTAAATACAGTATCCTGCCCTTTTGCTCTTTACTCAAAAGAACAGCCCCTCATCATCGCCCACGCAGCCGTCATCGGGGCTCTGTGTCTGTGCCTCGGTCTGCTGTGTGGTCGTTGTGGTCGTGGTGGTAGTTTCTTCGGTCGTTGTGGTAGTTGTGGCGGTCTCTTCTGTTGTGGTAGTGGTCTCGGTCTCCTTTTCAGCCTCAGTGGTGGTCGTTGTCTCCGCCTCTGTGGTCGTATCGGGTGCCTGAGTTGTAGTTGTTGTGGTAGTCTCCTCGCTGCTCTCAGCCGCTGCCGATGATGTGGGGGCAGCTGTGGCAGCATTGCTGCTGTCAGATGAGCTTTCGTCAGTGCCGCATGAGGCAAGGCTCATTACCGCCGCCGCAAGCAGCGCTGTAAGTATTATCTTCTTCATTCTTTATCCTCCAATATATCAGCCCTTTGTTGCTACATAGCCGTAGGTCGTGTATCTCCATGTGCCGGGGGTGCCGTATACTATGCAGAAGCCGTTGCCGCCCGTCTCGCTCTGGAAATCGGCATCACAGATGTATGACTTTCTGTCGAGTATCAGCTCTGCCCATGAATGGGGTGAAGGACCAACAGCGCCGTTTACCTGACGGCAGTTGTAGCCCATGGTCTTAGCCATTTCAGTAAACATAGCCGCCATGCAGTAGCAGTGACCGTAGCCGTGCTTAAAGCCGTAATCAGCATACCATTCCATAGTCACACTTCCGCTTCTGGGGAGCCCTGTGCCTACCCACGGAATAACCGAGGCTCTGAAAGCACTTTTTAGATCCCAACCGCAGGCGTCGAGCTTTGCCGCAGCCTTCGGGTATTTATATATCGCCTTTGTGGCAAACTTGCCGCCGACGGTCTTGCTGCCAGAGAGCTTGTATGCCTTTACCGTAACATAGCCGCCCTTGCTGCCGGATATGCCGGTCAGTGTGTATGAGCTTTTGCTCTTGTCAAGCGTTGCGACCTTCTTCCACTTGTCGCTCTTTTTCCGCTTGTAGAATACGTTGTATTTCGTCGCACCCTTGACCTTTTTCCAGCTGATGTCAGCCTTGCCCTTCTTTGTGGTCTTTATGCTGAAGCTCACCTTTGCGGGTGCTGTTGCAAGCAAGGTCGATGAATATGAGGGCGAGAGGTATGTGCCGCTCTTGTTTGTTCTGTATGCCTTGACTGCGAATTTGTAATATGACCCCGCCGAGAGTGACTTTACCGTTGCCTTTGTGCTCTTGACATCTGCCTTTTTGTGCAGCTTGCCGTCAGCATCTATGGTATATACCCTGTAGCCCGTTGCACCCTTTACGCTTTTCCATTTAAGGGTGATGGATGTGTCAGTTGCAGATGCTGTGACTACCCCCGATACACTTCCGAGCTTTATCTTGAAGCTCTTCTTTACCGAGCCAGAGTAGCTGCCTGTGCCTGTTATGGTGACATATGCCGTGCCGACCTCGGTGTTGCCTGTGCAGGTAACGGTGTAATCCCTGCCTTTTACAAGCAGCCTGTTGCCCGATGTAACAGTAACAGCCGGTGTTATCGCACGGCCGCTGTATATAAACGAAGTTGAACCGAGCCTTATCCTGCATTTTGTCAGGTCAGCCTTGTTTATGGTAAATGCCTTGACAGCCGAGCCCGTGTATCTTCCGCAGCCCGTTACTGTAACTTTAGCCTGCCCTGCATTTATGTTTGACTGGTAGCTTACAGTGTAGTCATCACCCTTTGTAAGCCTTGTGCCGTTTATGCTCACAACAGGCTCGGGGCGCTTTTCACTTCCGTCATATGTGTATGTAGCTGTGGGGAGCGTTACCTGCGCCGATGTTATGTCGATAAGGTCATCAGCCTCAAACTCAAAGCCGTTTGAGTTTGCATATTCATGTGCGGCAGAGCCGTAGCTGCCGGTTATCTTGATACCCTGTGCTGTTACGCCCTCGGCAATAAAGCCCACAGACCCTGCCTGCGGAACCGTCTCAGCCGATGTAAAATGCACCGTCTTGACATCTGTGCAGCCGTAGAAAGCCCCGGTCTCCACAGATGTTACCTTTTTGCCGTCTATCTCTGCGGGTAGGGTCACTTCTGTGTCAGCGCCCGTGTACTTGGTAAGCACAATGTCTCCACTCTCGGTAAAGGCGTATTCAAAGCCCTGATAAACGTTTGCCCCGTCCTGCGCATTAGCTGTAAAAAGCCCCAGTGTGCTGCCTGCGGCGGGCGCTGCTGCCAGAATGCTCAGGCAAAGCGCTGTTACAAGCTTCAGCTTCATATGATTTCCTTCCTTCATATAGTTATATTTATTGAAATAATAAAAATTCCACATAATATTATAGCACAGATGTGTGTGGTTGTCAAATGGGAAAGTATAGTAAAACCAATGCAAAACCGCCGTAAAAACTGTGCGATTTACTATAGCCGGGCACCAAAAAAGCCGCCCGTGTTCAGGCGGCTTTAAGCTGTTGTTTTGTAATGTTTTTTTATCAGAGCTTGGGCAGGTTTGCAAGGCTCTTTGCGATCTCATCATCGGTGGGAATGTAGTCATTCATCACACCGTCGTTGAACTTCTGATAAGCCACCATGTCAAAGTAGCCTGTGCCTGTAAGACCGAAGAGTATCGTCTTCTCTTCGCCTGTCTCCTTGCACTTGATCGCTTCGTCGATCGCAGCACGGATAGCGTGGCTGCTCTCGGGTGCGGGAAGTGTGCCTTCTACCCTTGCAAAATACTGCGCTGCCTCGAAAACAGATGTCTGCTCAACGCTTCTTGCCTCGATGAGCCCTTCATCGTAAAGCTCTGAGAGCACGCTGCTCATGCCGTGGTATCTCAGGCCGCCTGCGTGGTTGGGGGAGGGAATGAACCCGCTGCCGAGGGTGTACATCTTGGCAAGGGGGCATACCATGCCCGTGTCGCAGAAGTCGTAAGCATATTTGCCCCTGGTAAGTGACGGGCATGATGCAGGCTCAACTGCTATGAACTTGTAATCAGCCTCGCCCCTGAGCTTTCTGCCCATAAAGGGGGAGATAAGACCGCCCAGGTTAGAGCCGCCGCCTGCGCAGCCGATGATAACATCAGGCTTGATGTCATACTTGTCGCAGGCTGCCATTGTTTCAAGACCTATTATCGACTGGTGCAGCAGTACCTGAGAGAGCACCGAGCCTAAAACGTATCTGTAACCCTCGTGGGAAACAGCTGCCTCGACTGCCTCTGAAATAGCGCAGCCCAAAGAGCCTGTTGTGCCGGGGAACTTTTCAAGTATCTCACGGCCTACCTTTGTGGTGTCTGAGGGCGAGGGTGTAACGGCAGCGCCGTATGTTCTCATTACCTCACGCCTGAAAGGCTTCTGCTCGTAGCTTACCTTTACCATGTATACCTTGCAGTCAAGGTCAAAGTATGCACACGCCATTGAAAGCGCTGTGCCCCACTGACCTGCGCCTGTCTCTGTGGTAACGCCCTTTAAGCCCTGCTTCTTTGCATAGTATGCCTGTGCAATGGCAGAGTTGAGCTTGTGGCTGCCCGAGGTGTTGTTGCCCTCGAATTTGTAGTAGATCTTTGCGGGTGTGCCCAGTGCCTTTTCAAGGAAATAAGCCCTTACCAGCGGTGCGGGGCGGTACATCTTGTAAAAATCAAGTATCTCCTCGGGAATGGCTATGTAAGCGGTGTCGTTGTCAAGCTCCTGTTTTGCAAGCTCCTTGCAGAATACTACCGACAGCTCGTCAAGGGTCATGGGCTTGCCTGTTGCGGGGTTGAGCAGGGGAGCGGGCTTTGTCTTCATATCAGCCCTAACGTTGTACCAGGACTTCGGCAGCTCACTTTCTTCGAGATAAATTTTGTAGGGTATCTTGTTTTCCATAATACATCTTCCTTTCTTGATAATTCAAGGTTTATATTCGTTTTTTTGCGGCTGAGTTTTTAAAATCGCCCGAATGGCGCACATCGATCATGCATTAAAAAAACCCGCCCCACGAAACATGGGACAGGATAACCTGCGGTGCCACCCAATCTGGCGATAAACGCCCTCTCGGCGCTCGTACTTACCATACGAGCCTGCATTGATAACGGGGGCAGAACACCCGTTGACTGCTACTTGCCGTGTCCACGGCTTTCGGTCACCCTCACAAGCCCATTCATCACTGTTCCCGATGCTGCCTTTCAGCCTGCGGCAGCTCTCTGTGAACGGAAGGTCAATGACTACTTACTCTTGCTCGACGGTTTGTTATTATTGCTTTAATGCTTTTATGTGCTAAAAGTATTATACATCATTTTTCTGCGTTTGTCAAGGGGTGAAAGGGGGATTTTTGTATTTTTGCAGTTGGAAATAAAAAATTCATTTTTTATGCACCCAAACCCTCCTCCCAGGGGTATTACTAATAGCAGAAAGATTTTTATTTTAAAAAGGAGTGTTTTATATGCCGCCCAGGAATAATGATGCAAATAAGCTGATACATTTTGAACCTCAGGGCAATGAATACGTGTTCCGCTCCCGCCCGGGAGGGCTCAATGAAGAGGTGCTAAACACCGGCAACGTGCAGGTGCTGAGATCTTTCCTTGAAAATAATAAGAATACCCTGAATAAAGAGGAAAAGGAATACCTCGTGCTTAGAATACAGGCGCAGGAGGCATTCGAGCTTGAAAGGATAAAGTCTGCCGAGATGCTTTCCGAGAAAAAAGAGCGCCCGCTGCCAGTGGTTGATAATAAAAACGGCTTTTCGGGCTTTTCCGGCTCAAAGCTGCCGGGTAAGCAGTCGAGCTTCAACGGCTGTTGGTCGTGCGCATTCTCGCTTATGCTCGCTTCCCGTGGGATAGATATGACCCAGGAGCAGATACGTGCCTGGAGACCTGCCTATGCCCCGAATAACGGCATAAACCCCGCCTCCAAGGATTCGACCTACCGCAGAAACGGCGATACCGAGATGACAATGAGCACCAATGCTGACTTTATAACTCAGCTTCTGCCCAATACCGTGCTTTCATCTGTGACGATAAGCCCCTTTACCCCGGGTATAATAACGCTTTCAGACCCCGATGCACCCGGCGCAGAGCAGCACCCCACACCGCAGCAGCTCGGTGTCATCAAGCAGATGTATAAGGAGCAGACCAAGCAGCTGCTCAAAAACACCATCACCCGTGCTATAAATAACGAGCGCTCGCCCGTGGCTCTGCTTATCGACGGGCATTATGTGACGGTCACAGGCATTGCCCCCGACGGCAGACTGCGTATTCAGGATTCGATGAAAGAGCCCACCGAGCAGATAACGACCCTTGACCATGTGGTGGAGCGTGGTCTTGAAAAGCATGATAAGTTCACCTATGAGGGCGTGCATATAAAGGACGTTGAGCCCCGTGGCATAGAGCTTACATATCTGTGTAAGGTGCCTGTCAAGGAAAAGCAGAATGCCCCCGGGCAGATAGATGACTATATAGGCCCCGAGAGCCGTGTGGTAAATGTTGACGGCAGCGGCGATGTCAGCATAAACACCGCAAACGATGAGGATTATACAAAGGTCGGCTCATCGGCTGAGGGTATGGTCTACAGTAAGGGCATCTCTACCGAAAAGCGGCTTGACTGCTCGATGATAGAGCAGCAGCTCGGCGGCAAAAAGGTCAGATCCCTCGGCGCTGACGGCGTGGAGTTTGCGCATTTTGATTCATACTACCCGGGCAAGCTGATGCTGCCGGGCAAAAAGCACGATTTGAACCGTGAAGCGCAGGAGGCACAGCCTGCCCGCCCTGCGGCTAATGATAAAAAGATAATCGACCGAATAAAGCTCGTAAAAATACTCACAGCCTATAAAAAAGACCTTGAAAGCACACGTCTTGTGGCAGGCGGCACTGAGGATATGCTCAGAAAGCTGCGTGAGAGCGTCAACGGCACTATCGACGCACTCATGGACCCGAACGATAAGATAACCGACGGCGGTATAAGGCTCAAGCTCGATACCATAAAGCTCTTTGCGGGCTTCTATATGGTCGAGAAGAGGGCAGAGGGTGTCGGCAATACCAATGACCCCAACTGGCTGCCCCGCTCTGATATGGGTAAGGACAGGTACAAGGCAGCAGCAGGGCTTTCCACACTTAACCTGAATAACTATATGATGCTCAAGAGCCAGAAGAAAGACCTCGCAGCCGAATTCGAGGTCGTTGATGACTATGTTGATATCTACGCTAACCAGCGTAAGATGCTTGTAGGCGTGCTGGGGCTTGCTAACCTTCGCCGCCCCGATGAGAATGTCAACGAGCTTAAAGACTATGTGTCAATGGTATTAGCACAGGTGCTGGTAGTGCCGCAGCTGTATGAAGCAGGCAAGACCCCCGATGTTATGACGCAGATAACCGAGGGTGAGTATGCAGGCAAGACCAAGTCTGAGGCATTTACCCTTATGGTCGAAAAGGTCAAGCAGCGCCCCGATTTCAAGGAAATGATAGACGGCATAAAGAACGCCACACAGCTCAAAAAGCTCTGCTTCGAGGCTATGGGCAAGAACCCCGATAAGGCAATAACCCTGCGCCTGCAAAAAACCCAGGCTCATAAAAACGAGGTAGAGGCGCAGAACCCACCCGCCATGAGACGAAGAAATACTATTCTCAACTTATTCAGAGGGTAATGCACCCATTCGGCGGTTTGCGGGGTGTTACTTATGAAGCGGCAAATAACGCCATAAACTAAGGAGGTATTTACAATGCCTAAGTCAAAGGAACAGATAATAAAGGAAACAAAAGAACAGTTCAGAGCCCTGTATGAAGCAGGCAATATTTCGGATATGATAGACCTTATCGAGGATATCGAGGAGGAGCAGCTTACCAGTAATGCATTGGGGCAGCCTGATAAAACGAAAAGCGATGCTATGAGAGAATTCTTCTCAGAATTGTTCAGAGAAAAGGATATTGAAAAGACTTCCACTTTCCATGTAGAACTGACAAAAGAAATGGCAAAGCGCAAGGTTCATTATATTGTACAGACAGGCGCTGTAATGGAAGAGTATGAGGAGAAGATAAAGAATAAGGAGATACCTGACACAGAAGAGTATTCTAATGACCCTAAGCTCGTTACTCGTATAGCAGGTATCGCAACTACGGGCTCAAAGGCTTTCAATAAGATAAAGCAGCTTGATTTTGCTTCCAACACCATAAATTCATGTATGCCTTTAGAGGGCTTTTATGTCAATAAGTTTTATGAAAAGAGCACTCAAGTTGATTTTGATCAGCTGAATCGGGACGAGTATAACAAGCATACCGAATTATCTGAGGAAACAAGGAATAAATATAATAAGCACCTTGATTACAGAACTGGTGACGAACATCTGTGTTATATCGATAATGATAAAAAAAAGACATACGTCACCTACGGTTATGCTGTTGACGGCTCGCCAATGTTTTCATAGGTCCCCGAGCATATAAACAAGATAACCACCGAGACCGATGAATACCTGGAAAATGCCCTTAAGTACAATAAGGAGATTTTAGACCGCCAGCGCAACGCCGCTGCTGACCCCTATGTGGGCTTTAGTGATAAGGTGGGCGTTATAGCACGGAGGCTTGATCTCCATGTTCAGCTCGGTATGGGCTTCAGAATGAAGGCGAGGTCTCAGGAGGCTAAGGACAAACTCAAGGAGGGCGTTACAGATAAGCTTGATGAACTCAGAGGCTTAGACGGCAAATCGCTTCAGGACTGCACCCCCGCAGAGGTGCTTGCACTTCTTGATAAGAAAATAGAAGAAGTCGATAACTTTGCTAAGAGTCAGAAAATAATATTAGATAATGATGAAGAATTAAAAAAGAAGTTCGACGATATGTCGACAAAAGATGGAAATTCCAGAGTTATCAAAAATGAAGCTATAAAATCACGTAACGAAATCGATGAAAAGAGGATCAATGACCTCGAAGTGTTTGGCTGTGCAGAGGCTACCGTTACAACACTTAAAAAAATAAAGGACGAGCTTCTTGAATTCTACACCCCCGAGGTGCAGGCACTTAAGGACGAGCCCATATCAAAGCATTTAGCCGAGAAAAAGGCTGCTATAAAGCAGGTTGAGCTTGATTCCCCCGAGGCTAAGAACATAAAGATTCTCGAGGAGGAGCTCCAGCGCCGTAAGGAAGAGCGTGAGCTTGAAAGCAAGACAAAGTCTGACCTTGAAACAGAGCTTGGCTGGGGCGACGGCGACGGCGGCTACTATGCAGCCATAACCCTTTCTGACCCCTATTTCAGAGAAAATGAAACACGTATAGGCAAGGCAAAGATAAAGGGCGTTAACGCCTTTATGGACACCCTTTCAAACACCGCCCCCTCAAAGAAGACAGACCTGGGCTTCTTAACAGAGCTTGGCAAGAACGTCAAGGAAAAGGAAGCTAATTTTAAAGCGGGCTTTGATAAAAAGGTAAATGAGATAAAGAAGGATATCCTCGCAGGCGGCGTTCCCGGCGTTTATGCCGATTCCCCCGAAATGGCTCAGGCTATCGCCAGCGACCTTGCATACCATAACACCCGTGAGGGCAAGCTGTTAAAGGGCGTTCACGATGCACAGAAGCAGGTAACAGATGCTCTTTTAAAGAACCCTACATGGAAGAACTATATGTCAAATCACGCTGACTTTACAAACGGCTTCAAAGCCCCCGATATGGGCAATGCAGCTGAGAAGTACGGCTATAAGGTCAGCACACATTTTTCAAAGACAATAGGCGGCACACCTTTTGAGAAAATGCCCCACGCAGCCCGCAATGCCCTTATCGCTGATAAGCAGGGTCTTGAAGCTATGAGAGAGCAGAGCGTCAAGAGCATAGTCAACGCCGAGATGTATACTGATTACTTAAAGCACATTACCACACAGGCTGAGAAAGTGCTTGCTACCCTTAACGCTACAAATAAGACAAATCACCGCAACTCAGGGTCATATAACAGAATGGTCGGCGCTCTTGAAAATATCGTCAATCTCAAGACCGGCAAGATGAAAGACTCCAACGGCAAGGAAGTTGACATCACCCACGCAGGCGTTGTCGATGCTCTTAATGACCTTGAAAAGGCATCAAGCGAGTATCAGGAAGCGCACAGCAGCCTGTTAAAGGGCAACACCAAGGGCTTCGGCAGGACCCGCTATAACTCCTCACTGTTCTTGCAGAGCTTTGCTGAAGATGTAAAGAAAAACCTCGATAACTCATCTAAGATGCTCGACAGAAATAAGCCCATCTCCGAGATAAAGAGCGAGAACGAGAAGAAGATAAGCATTATTGATAAGGAAGCACTCGGCAGAGGGCTTGAAATAAGCGTGCGTAAAAACGTCCTCTCGCCCGAGCAGAGCCTTGATGCAGCTATAAAGGCAGCCGAGGAGCAAAACCGTGGTGTCAGGGGCAACGAGAACTACGGTCTTGCACTGCAGTCAGCAAAGCAGCTAAAGCAGGCTATCCACGATAATAACGCCGAGCAGATAGCACAGCTTTCTGAGCAGACCAAGATATATATCAACAACTACACAAGCACTAAGTATAATCAGTGGATAAATGACGATAAGCCAAACAAGAAAGGCTTTAAGCGTATAGGCGCTATGAATGCCCTTGCATCTGTCGTTGATACCGCAGCTGCTTACGGCAGGAACCTCGAGGGTATCTCAAATGATATCAGCGCCCAGAACACCTACGATCAGTCGCTCCAGAACGATAAGCAGGCGATAGCCGATGCCAAGGC
>JAFYET010000074.1 GCA_017544125.1 Ruminococcus sp.
CCCCGAGAGAACCCTCGTCGGCGTGCCTTCAAGCAGCTTTTCAAGCTCGCCCGCCTTGCTCTCATCGCATATGCAGGCATACTGCACATCAAACTCTTTTGCCTGCTGTGCCAGCAGCTTGACATTTGAGTTTGCAGAAAGTGCCGCTACTCTTATTTTATGCGCTTTTGCGACCTCTAATGACTGTGTGCCTATCGACCCTGTCGAGCCGAGTATTGATATGACCTTCATTCTATCATTTCCTTACTGCTCATTTTATAAATATCGTACATTTGTTGCATATATCTGTAACCGGATCTTGTACGCTTTGTCTGTTGCAATTACTAAAAAACTGTGTTAATCTAAGTTTAGAAGGGGTGAAAGAGAAACGCCCACGCCCTCTAAATAACACTTAAAGGGGCAGCCTGTGTTTTAACAGACTCCCCCTGAAATATTACATTATCAGCCCCATTGAGAATACATAGTACATAAAGGGCGCAACTATCAAAACGCTGTCAAACCTGTCCATAACGCCGCCATGACCGGGCATTATGTTGCCGTAGTCCTTTATGCCTGTCTGTCTCTTGATAAGCGAAGCACTCAGGTCGCCTACAAGCCCCAGCAGTGCGCAAAGCATACCGCTTACAAATAAAGCCAGGTATTTGAGCGAAGGTCCGTCAAGTGCATAATCGTATATAAGCCCTATTATAAGCATTATCACGCCGTTTGAAAGCACGCCGCCTATAAGCCCCTCAACAGTCTTTTTCGGTGATATCTTGGGGCAGAGCTTAGTTTTGCCAAAGAAAGTTCCTGCAAAATAAGCGCCCGAGTCAGCAAGCCACGCACCGCACAGGGTTATAACCACCATAAACAGCCCGTGCTCGTAATGGTTCATATTGAGCAGCGCCTCAAATGCAAAGGGTACAAAATACCCAAGCGCTAAAAGCTGTAGTATCTGCTCATACTTTATGCTCTCATGCTCTCTGAAAAAGCTGACGAGCATCGCAAGCACGAAAAGCCCGAATATACGTCTGCCATACCCTATCTTGTAGGACGAATCAAACATATGCCCCACGCAGACAAGCCCGCCGTAGGTGTAGCATATGCAGTTTTGTATAAACAGCTTATCAAGCTTTGTTGCCTTGAAAAGCTCCATAAGCGCCACGACCACAAGAAAGCCGATAGCAAGCTCAAAAATGAATGTCTCATGAAGTGCCAGCACGATGATCGCTATCACAAGCGCAACAGCGGCTGAGATTATCCTTGTTTTCATTAAGTGTCAAATACCCCCGTATCTTCTGTTTCTGTCATTGAACGCTATTATAGCGTCTTCAAGATCCTTGCCCTTGAAATCAGGCCACAGGATATTTGTGTAGTAGAATTCAGCATATGCCGACTGCCATATCAGAAAGTTTGACAGCCTCTGCTCGCCGCTCGGTCTTATGATAAGGTCGGCAGCGGGTATATCCTCGGTGTAGAGGTTTTGCTCTATAAGCTGCTCCGTCACGTCCTGCTCGGTTATTTTGCCGTCAAGTGCGAGCCTGACTATATTCTTTACCGAGTGGCATATGTCATCACGCCCGCCGTAGTTTATAGCCAGCACCAGTGTCATCGAATCAAAGTGCAGAGAATCCTCCTCAACGCTTTTCATCTTTCTTTGCAGCGTCTCACTCAGCATCGAGCGGTCGCCTATAAAGCGAACTCTTATGTTCTCCTCGATGAAATCCCTTACCTCGTCAAGGTATTTCTCAAAGAGATCCATTATAGCATCGACCTCGTCCTTGGGTCTTTTCCAGTTTTCGGTGGAAAAAGCATAGTAGGTCACATATTTGACCCCCAAAGCCTTGGCATATCTTGTTATAGCCCTGAAATTCTTCGCACCCTCACGGTGCCCTATCTTCCTCGGCATACCACGCTTTTTAGCCCAGCGGCCGTTGCCGTCCATTATAATGCCGATATGCTCGGGGACTTTCAGCCCCTGCGGAAGAGTTGTTACGACAGGCTTTGCCATTCAAACACCGCCTTTATCAGATAGAAAGAACTTCCTTCTCCTTAGCAGCAACGGTCTCGTCTACCTTCTTGACCATCTTGTCCGTTACCTTCTGAATCTTCTCCTCAGCCGTCTTTACATCGTCCTCGGTTATCTCGTTGTTCTTCTTCATGTTCTTTATCTTGTCCATAGCGTCACGTCTGATAGAGCGAACAGCAACCTTTGTGTCCTCGCCCATCTTCTTAACGTCCTTAACTATCTTCTTTCTGTCCTCCTCAGTCATCTGAGGGAACATGAGCCTGAGCACCGAGCCGTCATTCTGAGGGTTTATGCCCACGTCAGAAGCCTGTATAGCCTTCTGTATCGGCACAAGAAGTGTCTTATCCCAGGGCTGCACCACAAGAACTCTTGCCTCGCTGACAGAAACGGTAGCCAGCTGGTTTATGGGTGTAGCTGTGCCGTAGTAATCAACAGTGACCTTGTCGAGAACGCCGGGGTTAGCTCTGCCGGCTCTTATAGTGCCGTAGTCAGCCACCAGAACGTTTATCGACTTTTCCATTTTCTCCTGTGCCTTGTTTATAACTGTATTCATGACCTTACCTCTTTTCTTTTATTCCTGCACCAGTGTGCCTATTTCCTTGCCCATGCAGGCATCATATATATTATCCGGTCTTGAAAGATCGAAAACGAGTATCGGAACCTTGTTATCCTGACAAAGAGCAGCAGCGGTAGCGTCCATTACCTTCAAGCCCTTTGAAAGTATCTCGTTGAATGTCAGCTTGTCATACTTGACAGCATCTTTATACTTGTGGGGGTCTTTATCATATACGCCGTCAACCATAGTAGCCTTGAAGAAAATATCAGCCTCTATCTCAGCAGCTCTCAGTGCAGCAGCTGTATCGGTGGAGAAGAAGGGGTTGCCTGTTCCGCAGCCGAATATAACAACTCTGCCCTTCTGGAAGTGTCTTATAGTCTTGTTTCTGATGTAGGGCTCTGCCACCTGCGGCATTGAGATAGCTGTCTGAACTCTTACCTCAAGCCCTAAATGCTCAAGACCGTCAGCAACAGCCAAAGCGTTCATGGCAGTAGCGAGCATACCTATGTGGTCAGCCCTTGTTCTGTCCATAGCGCCGCTTGATCTTCCTCTCCAGAAGTTGCCGCCGCCCACGACGATACCTATCTCAACACCTGCATCAGCGCATTTCTTGATGCTCTGACCGAACTTGTTTATCACCTCATAATCAAGCCCTGTCTTCTTGTCACCCGCAAGCGCCTCGCCGCTGAGCTTTAAAAGAATTCTTTTGTATTTCGGTTCCATACTCAACACTCCTTTTTATCATAACATTCCATGATATAATTATACAATATTTCCCGTCAAATGTAAAGAGATTTTACCGTTTTTTAATTGTTTTTATTCAAAACAAAACAGCCGCCCGTTTAAGGCAGCTGTTATAAGTATATTATTTCTTTTTACCGTCAAGCGAGGCAATAAATGTCATCATTTTCCCGCTTACTTCTTCCGTTTTCTCATTGTGAACGCTGTGCCCGCAGTCAAGCTCTACAAGCTCCGCCTTGTTTCCCTTGGCAAAGTCCTTCTGTATCTGCACCCAGTTATCAAGCCCGGTGTCATTTCCGTTTGATGAGAACATAAGCATAGGTATCCCCGGTATCGGCTTTTTGTCTATCTGCTCAACCGCATCTGATATAGCCCGTGTCTCGTTTATAACATCGTCATTGACCGCTTTCTGGCAGGCAATGGCACGGTATACCTCTTTTTCGTGCTTTGTCAGGTTATCAGGCAGCGTGCTGTCGCCGTAGAAAAACCTTATAATACCCACTGCACGCCCGAGTGATGCAAACCGCTCATATCTCTCGGTCGCCTTGAAATCGCACCCATCGTATGACCTTGGCAGCGCCATATCAAGCCCGATTATAGCCTCGACCTCATCAGGGTATTCCTGCGCCCACATCAGAGCTTCAAGACCCGACATCGAGTGCGGGCAGAGTATCAGCTTGCCCTTTATACCGGCTTTTTTGAGCGCTTCCCTGTCCTGCCTGAGTATCTTGTCAAAAGGCCTGTGCTCTTCCACAACATCGCTGAACCCGTAGCCGAATTTCTCGATGACCACTATCCTAACATCGTCAAGCTGCGAATACAGCCCCTTGAAATCCAGTATCGGCGATGCCACCCCCGAGCCTGCGAGGAACACGACCGTGTGCTTTGCTTCTCCTCGTGAGAAAATGCACATCTTGTGCCCATCGACCTCGACCATCTGCCCCAGCGGGTCTTCAAGCAGCTCGCTTTCCTTTATCATCATTACTCTGTTGTATATAAAAACCGCCAGCAGAGCAACTAAAAACACGATAAAGAGCACTATCAGCGCCTTGCCGATAACTTTTAACACTCTCATGATGACACCCCCGATGAGCCGTCAGCCCTTGATTATCTTTACAAAGAAATTCCTCGTCCTCGGTCCGTCAAATTCGGTGAAATATATCCCCTGCCATGTGCCTAAAAGCAGCCTGCCGTCCTCAATTATAACTGTGGCGCTGTTGCCTATAACGCTTGATTTCAGGTGCGCTGCCGAGTTGCCCTCGGCGTGCTTGAACTGATACCTGTCGGGGAATGTGGCATCAAGTGCATATATAAGGTCGGTAACAACATCGGGGTCGGCATTTTCGTTTATGGTAATGCCTGCCGTAGTATGCGGGCAGTAAACAACCGCAATGCCGCTCTCCACCATGCTCTCGTTGACAGCCTGCCTTACGTAGCTGGTGATGTTGTAAAAGTTTTCCTTTTCCGTTTTTAATGTATAGCTGTATACCATATCATTTCCTCCCGAGGAAGCCGTCCTCAGTTTCATTTTTGTTAGGTCTTGACATAAGCGTGTTTATTGACTCCTTAGGCGATATTCCGCCAAAAAGTATACCGTAAAGCTGCTCTGTGATAGGCAGCTCAATGTTAAGGCGCTTTGCAAGCTCATATGCATTCTTGGTACATTCATAGCCCTCAACTGTGCCTATACGCCTTACAGCCTCATCGGGGGCAACCCCCTGCCCGATAAGTATACCCGCACGCCTGTTGCGGCTGTGCATACTTGTGCAGGTTACTATCAGGTCACCAAGCCCTGTAAGCCCCGCAAAGGTGTTTCTGTCAGCGCCCATGGCTATGCCTATCCTTGCTATCTCGGTAAGACCTCTTGTCATGAGGGCAGCCTTTGTGTTGTCGCCAAGCCCGAGACCGTCGCATACACCGGCAGCAAGGGCAATGATGTTTTTGAGCGAACCGCCTATCTCGCAGCCCACAACATCATCATTGACATATATCCTGAATGTCTGGTTAGAAAGCGCCTGCTGAACGTAATATGAGACCTCTCTGTCAGTCGAAGCCACAACTATCGTCGTAGGAATGCCCCTGCCTATCTCCTCAGCGTGAGAAGGACCTGAAAGCACCGCCGTCCTGTTATCGGGGAAGCTCTCATCGGTCACTTCGCTCATCAGCTTGAGGCTCTCAGGCTCAAGACCCTTGGCAGTGTTTACCACGATAGACTCACGGCTTATGAAAGGCTTTGCCTCCTCGCAAACGCTGCGGCAGAACTTTGTGGGTATGCCGAGTATAACGATATCAGAGCCGCTGACCTGTGATATATCCGTTGTCAGCTTTACAGCCTTGGGTATCATTACCCCGGGCAGCTTTGACCTTAACTCGCCCGACCTTTTTATAGTATCTATCTCGTCCTGAAACTTGCTCCAAACAGTAACATCATGCCCGCCGTTAACACACATAACAGCCAGCGAAAGCCCGAAACCGCCCGAACCTAAAATAGTTATCTTAGCCATAAACGCACCTCCGTAAAAGTGAATTATTTATTCTCTGCCTGCTCTTTTTTCTTTGAGCCGAATTTATTCTCTGTACCCGCCATAAGCCTCTGTATATTGGGCTTGTGCAGATATATTATCAGCACGCATATCAGAAAAGCAACAATGGTGTTTGGTATGACAGCATACCCCTTGTCGTAAACAAAGTTCTGTAAAATGAATGTAAACGTCGGGTAAGCGACAGCCGCACAGATAGAGCCTACCGAAACATACTTTGTAAGCGCTACCAGCAGCGCAAATACCGCAACAGACAGCACACAGGTCAGCGGGTCGATGGCAAGCAGCGTAGTCGCAGCCAGCAAAACGCCCTTTCCACCGTGAAAGCCGTAGAATACCGGGAAGCAGTGCCCTATCATTACGGTAAGCCCTGCCACATAGCCTATAAACCTCGGGTCATCAAAAAACTCAACACCCATTACCTGATGAACTACGATCCTGCACACAACAACGGCTATAACGCCCTTTGCAAGGTCACATAAAAGCGTTGCCAGCGCAGGTCCCTTGCCGTAGACTCTGAGAACATTCGTAAGCCCTGCATTCTTGCTGCCGTAGTCACGTATATCCTGCTTTTTCCATATGCGGCATACGATGATAGCAGAGTTAAGGCTTCCGAAAAGATATGAAAAGACCACTGTAAATATAACAGCAAATATGTCCATAGCTCAAAACTACTCCTTATTTAACATCTTTGGTATCACGCTCACGCACCTTGAGCCTTATGGGCGTTGCATCGAGCGAAAATGTCTCTCTTATCTGGTTTTCTATATAGCGCTGATAGGAGAAATGGAAAAGGTCTGCCCTGTTGACAAAAGCCACGAACGTAGGCGGCTTTGTAGATGCCTGCGTCATGTAGTATATCTTTAAGCGCCTGCCCTTGTCAGAGGGGGGCTGCACCCTTGTCGTGGCATATGCAAGCACGTCATTGAGCCTGCCCGTGGGTATTCTTACGGCATTCTGCTCGGCAACATACTTGATATAGTCAAACAGCTTGTCAACTCTTAAGCCCGTCTTTGCCGATATGAAAACAAACGGCACGTAGCTCATAAACGAGAAATCGTCCTGTAACTTCTTGCGGTATTCGTCCATAGTGTTTGTTTCTTTTTCTATGGCATCCCACTTATTTACGGTAACTATACAAGCCTTGCCCTTTTCGTGCGCATAGCCTGCCACCTTTGAATCCTGCTCGGTAAAGCCCTCGGTAGCATCTA
>JAFYET010000075.1 GCA_017544125.1 Ruminococcus sp.
CATCATCGGGAACGTGCCATACATTATTATAAAGAAACACCAGCACGCCCATGGTGACTATGATAAAGTAGCCGATAAAGCTGAGCGCATCGGGCACATCGCCGAAAAGGAAGAAGCCGAGAAGCGTTGTGAAAAGCAGCTGCGAGTAGTCGTAGACGGATATTTCCCTTGCAGGGGCGTGGGTGTATGCAGCTGTTATGCCGAACTGCCCGCCTGCCGCTGCGCAGCCTGCACCTATGAGGCAAAGCAGCTGATAGGGGCTCATCGTCTTGCCGAAAAACAGCAGATATGGGAGAGTTACAAGACAGGAGAAGCCCGAGAAGTATGCGACTATGACTTTGCCTTGCACGCCGTGCTGTCCTAAATAACGTACACAAGCATATGCAAGCCCTGCGCCCATACCGCCTAAGAAGCCGAGTATCGCCGGGAAGAGTGCCGCATTTGCAAAGCTGGGCTTGATGATAAACAGCGCCCCTATGAATGCGCCTATTACGGTGAGCAGCTGAAAGGGGGTGAGCTTTTCCTTTAAAAAGAGGTATGAGAAAACTATGGTAAAAAAGGGCGACATCTTATTGAGCATAGATGCGTCGGAGAGTGCGAGCTTGTCGATAGCGTAGAAGTTGCCGAGCATACCCGCAGTACCTGCCGCCGCCCTGACGAAGATGACCAGGTGGTTCTTTTTATTACCCGGCTTAAAGGGGGTCTTTGTTTTAGCAAGCGTGCCGACGGCTATCAGCAGGGCTACGAAGTTGCGGAAAAACACCTTCTGGAATGTGGGCAGGTCGCCCGCCATTCTCACAAATGCGAACATAAACGCAAACGAGAACGCAGAGAGAACTATATATAATATCGCCTTATATCTGTTCTTTTTCATACGCCCTCCAGCTCCTGTCTTTCCTTTTTGAGCTCATCTATCAGCTGATTCAATGTCCAGCCGAGGGAGGTGGGCGTGGTGACTGCACGCAGCGGCACTTCAATGCTTGCCACTTTTAAGCTATCCAAAAATACGGACGGCTTACCGCCGTGTATTATAACGAAGCGTTCGTCTTTAACGGGCGTATCTGTGCTGCCTGGCTTGCTTTGTAGTATGCTTTTGAGCGTGGCACCGCCTATGGCATTATCTGCTGAGATGCCTTTATAGCCGAGCCTGACGCAGAGCTTTTCTATCTTTTGCCTGTCATCGCCCGAAAACCCGCCGAACACAATTGCATTCGGCAGGGGGATATATCTTGCTTTCAAATTATCAGTCCTTTTTTGTGTACCATTTCTTTAAAACGCCCTCGGCCTTCTTGCCGAACACGGTGAAATCCTTATTCTCGTGCGCCTTCTCCTCGGGCGGGAGTATCGCCTTCCAGTCCCACCAGAAAAAGCCGCAGAAATAGGGCTCGTCCCACATGGTGCGCATAGCCGCCTCGTAGAAATCAGCCTGCTCCTGCTCGTCATAGGGCGCATCGGGGCGGTATTTGAAATCCCACGGGTACATGGTGCAGCCACGCTCATTGCGCACGCCTATTTCGGCAAACATCACGGGCTTGCCGTAATGCTCGTAGCAGCCACGCACCTGCTCACGGCGCTTAGCCCAGTTTTTAAGCATTGTGTCAAGGGAATTATCACCCGGCTCTGACACGGGGTAGTAAGCCGAGATGCCTATGACATCGACGCACCCGAGCCACGGGAAGCGCAGCTCGTCACCGTGGTTTATGTTGTGCATAACAGTGCCTGTGTAGACCTTTCTGACATCGGCTATGAGCTTTTCGCATCTTTCTGCCTGCGAGTCCATGCCCGCCATTTCGCAGCCGGTACACAGCATCTCGACACCCTCGCTCTCGGCAAGGGCGGCATAGTAGGTCATAAAGCGTGTGTAGGATGCAAACCAGGCATCCCAGTAATCGTTAGTCTCGGTGGGGAAGTTTATCCTCGCACGCCACGAACGGTCGAGGCAATCCACCATAGGTTTCAAGCAGACCTTGAGCCCCAGCGACTTGGCTTTCTGTATGGCAAAGCGAACCTCTTCATCTGTCTGCGTTCTGCCGAAAAGCGAGAATATGTTAAGTGAATAGAATGTCTCCTGAAAGCAGTTTACGGGTATGCCGATCCAGTTTAGCTCGTATGATGCGAGCCGCTCCATTGACTGCACAGCAGCCTCTGTCATGAATTTGCCGCTGCCCGAATAAAAGCCCCAGGTGTAGCCTTTGATAAGTTCCATGTGTGTTCTCCTTTGGTGGTGTGGTTATATTTTTATGTAGTCTCTTATTTCAAACCCTATCTCTGTTTTGAGTGTGTCAAGTTTTCTAAGCCGCTCGACAGCCTCGGCGGGGGTCTTGAAGCAGTAGGGGGTCATTGAAAAGAGCGCCATTATCTGCTCGCTTGATGTAAGCTCCGCCTCGTATTCAAGGGTGTGGGTGTCGGCAAGCGTGAATTTGTTGAG
>JAFYET010000076.1 GCA_017544125.1 Ruminococcus sp.
CTCGGTTAACAGGCTTGTCTCAGGTAACAGGCTTATGTCAGGTAACAGGTAACAGGTAACAGGTAACAGGTATTGTGTCCGCCTTGCGGCGGACGGATGTCCATTCGGACTTTCGCCCTAACGAAATCGCCTGAATATTGCGAGAGTGCTTCCCTAACAGCCCGAATGGGCATCCGTCCTGCGCAGCAGGACACAATAATTATGCATTATGCATTATGCATTATGAATTATTAACGCATACACCATATAATATTCTTCTCAATATACTGAAGGGCTGCCGGTGAAAGCTGGCAGCTCTTTAGGTTAGTCATAACTAACAAAGCGGGTGGTTAATCTCGGCTAACTTTTCGTCTTTCCGACAAAATTAGTGTGATATCATTGACATTTGTGAGTTAGCAGTGTATAATCATAATGAGAGGTTAGGCTAAACTAACCAAAGTAGAAAGAGGGGATATTATGCCTTTGTTATCTGCAAACGTGGGCGAGACCTACACTATAACCCGCATAGGCGGCACAGCCGAGGTGAGAAAGCACCTGGAAGACTTAGGCTTTGCCGTGGGCGGCAATGTGACGGTGATATCGCAGATGAGCGGTAATCTTATCGTCAACGTCAAGGAAACAAGAGTTGCGGTCAGCCGTGAGCTGGCTATGAAGATCATGGTTTAAGGAGGATTTGAAATGACACTTAGAGATGCGGGCATAGGCAGCACCGTGACTGTGAAAAAGCTCACAGGCGAGGGCGCTGTACGACGCAGGATAATGGACATGGGGCTTACCAAAGGCACAGCTGTTACAATTCGCAAGGTAGCGCCGCTGGGCGACCCTATCGAGGTCACTGTCAGGGGCTATGAGCTTTCTATCAGGAAGGCTGATGCTGAGATGGTTGAAGTCAATGCATAATTTATAATGCATAATTGTGGTGTCCTGCTGCGCAGGACAGATTAAAAAAAGCATCGACTTTTTATTTTTTGTACATAAGTTAGCTAAAGCTAACATTTAAGGAGGAAAAAGAATGAGTATAAAAATAGCGCTGGCGGGCAACCCTAACTGCGGTAAGACCACGCTTTTCAATGCGCTGACGGGCTCAAACCAGTTCGTGGGCAACTGGCCGGGCGTTACCGTCGAGAAGAAAGAGGGCAAGCTCAAGCAGCACAAGGACGTTATCGTTACCGACCTGCCGGGCATATATTCCCTCTCGCCCTACACCCTTGAAGAGGTAGTGGCAAGAAACTACCTGATTGACGAGCGCCCCGATGCGATACTCAACATCATCGACGGCACAAACTTAGAGCGCAACCTCTACCTCACAACACAGCTCACCGAGCTTGGCATACCCGTTGTGTGCGCTGTCAATATGATGGATATTGTCAACAAAAACGGCGATGTGGTGAATGTTTCAAAGCTCTCGCAGGCTTTAGGCTGCAAGGTGGTAAAGATATCAGCCCTCAAAGGCGACGGCGTGTCTGAAGCTGCCGAGGCAGCTGTAGCGGCAGCACAGGAGAATGCGACAGAAGCCGTTCACCGCTTTGCACCGGCTGTCGAGCACGCACTTGCTCATATCGAGGAGGCCTGCGTTCACGAGCTGCCCGAAGCACAGCAGCGCTGGTATGCGATAAAGCTCTTTGAGCGTGATGAAAAGGTCATCGAGAAGCTGGGCATAAAGGGCGACAAGCTCTCGCACATCGAAGCTGACATTGCAGCAGTCGAGAAAGAGCTTGATGACGATGCCGAGTCGATAATCACAGGCGAGCGCTACGGCTACATCGCAAACATCATTGATGATTGCTTTGAAAAGAAAAACAAGGGCGCACTTTCCACCTCTGACAAGATTGATAAGATAGTCACCAACCGCTGGCTGGGTCTTCCCATATTCGCAGCTATAATGTTTGCGGTATACTGGGTGGCTATGGTGGCTGTGGGTGCAGCGCTTACCGACTTTACAAACGATAACATCTTCGGCGACGGCTTCCACCTCTTCGGCAACGGCACAGAAGCCTATGAAGCTGACGCTGAGGAGTATGCGACAGCCGATCTGATAATCGCCGGCTATGAAGCATACGCCAAGGAAAACGGCACCGCCCCCACAGAGGACTTCACCTACGAGGTCGAGGACGAGGAAACTCTCGAGATAACAAAAGAGACAGCGACTCTCGCAGATTACGAGGACGCACTCGCAACAATGGAGAAGTTTGAAGAAGAGCCCGACCCCGCAGACTACGGCACCTTCGTGCCCTCTATCCCCGCACTCGCAGAGAAAGGTCTTGACAAGGCAGGCGCTTCTGATTGGCTCAAAGGTCTTATCATTGACGGTATCATAGCAGGCGTTGGCGCAGTTTTAGGCTTCGTTCCGCAGATGCTCGTTCTCTTCCTGATGCTCGCATTCTTAGAGGCCTGCGGCTATATGTCAAGGATCGCATTCGTGCTTGACAGAATATTCCGCAAGTTCGGTCTCTCGGGCAAGAGCTTTATACCTATGCTTGTGGGTGTCGGCTGCGGCGTTCCCGGTATCATGGCATCACGTACAATTGAAAACGAGCGTGACCGCCGAATGACCATAATGACCACAACATTTATCCCCTGCGGCGCTAAGGTGCCTTTCATCGCAATGATAGCAGGCGCTATCTTCGGCGGCTCGGCATGGGTGGCAACATCTGCATACTTTATCGGCATGGCAGCCATAATAATCTCGGGCATCATGCTCAAAAAGACAAAGATGTTCGCAGGCGACCCCGCACCCTTTGTTATGGAGCTGCCCGCATACCACCTGCCCACAGTAGGCAGCGTTCTCCGCTCGATGTGGGAGAGGGGCTGGTCGTTCATCAAGAAGGCAGGAACAGTTATCCTCATCTCGCAGATAGTTATTTGGTTCACAAGCCGCTTCGGCTTTGTTGACGGCAGCCTTGAAATGCTCGAAGAAGATGCTCTCGACGGCTCTATCCTTGCAAAAATCGGCTCTGCCATTGCGTGGATATTTAAGCCTCTCGGCTTTGGCAACTGGCAGGCGACTGTTGCTTCTATCACAGGTCTTGTGGCAAAGGAGAACATCGTCGGCACAATGGGCACGCTCTACGGCAGCGGCGACCAGACAACATGGCAGGCACTGGGCGCTGCATTCACAGGCATCACGGGCTTTGCATTCTTAGTATTCAACCTGCTTTGCGCACCCTGCTTTGCAGCAATGGGCGCTATCAAGCGTGAGATGAACAGCCCCAAGTGGACGGCATTCGCTATCACCTATCAGTGCGGCTTTGCATATGCTGTTGCCCTTATGATAAACCAGTTCGGCGGCGCATTCACAGGTGACTTAAACGTAGCAGGGCTTATATTTGCGATAGCAATTCTTGCAGGCATGATATATATGCTCGTTCGCCCCTACAAGGAGGCAACAAAGCTCGGGCGCAAGTTAAGTCTTGCAGGCAGCAAGGCATAAGGAGGAAGTTTTATGGCACAGTGGCTTACCGACAACGCAGGCAACATAATAGTTATAGCTATACTGCTAATTATCGTGTCTTTAAGCATCAGGTCGATGATAAAGGCTAAAAAGAGCGGCAAAGGCAGCTGCGGCTGCGGCTGTGCGCACTGTGCTATGAGCGGAAAATGTCATTCTGCAAAAAAATAAGTAATGTTCGGGGGAAGAGATTCCCCCGTTCATCATATATTTCAATATAGAAAGGAAGAATATCTATGGCAATCTGGGCAAAGGCAGCATTATTCGTAGGAGGTATGGCAGCAAGCACGCTGGGCATAAAGGCGCTTACGAGCAAATGCGCAAAGAAGGTCTACACACACACCACAGCAGCAGCTCTCAGAGGCAAGGACGCAGTAATGGAGAACGTAACTAAGGTTCGTGAGTGCTGCGGCGACATCGCAGCTGACGCAAGGGCTTTAAACGAGCAGAGCGCACAGCAGAGTGACGCAAACATCATCGAGGATACATACACAGAAGAAACAGCAGATGAGGAAGTAACAGGCGATGAGGTGTAAGATACTCCACTCATCACAGGGCAGGCTGAGGGTGCATATAATGGGGCGGCGAATGACGCTTAAAAATGCCGATGTGCTTGAATACTACCTGCGCTCAAAGCCCTTTGTCAAGGACGTTAAGGTCTATGACAGGACGGGCGATGCGGTGATACTTTTCACCGACCGTGGGCGGGTGATAAGGGCGCTCTCGCAGTTCTCATTCGATGACAAGGCGGCTGCTGCACTCGTGCCGGAACGCACAGGCAGGGCGCTAAACCGTGAGTTTGAAGACAGGCTTTTCTATATGCTTGCAAAGCGCTGCATATTCAAGCGCCTGCTGCCCGCACCGCTGCGGTTTTACATATCTATTCTCAAAGCCTCAAAGCACGTTCGTGAGGCGCTGCGCTCGCTCTCACAAGGCAAAATTGAAGTCTCGCTGCTCGATGCGGTGGCGATAAGCGTTTCCCTCATCAGGGGCGAGCATAAGACGGCATCGAGCGTAATGTTCATGTTAGGCCTGGGTGAGCTGCTTGAAGACTGGACGCACAAAAAGTCAGTCGATGACCTTGCACGCACAATGTCTTTAGGCGTTGAAAAGGTATGGCTGCACAGCGCTGATACCGACACCCTCGTGCCTATACGTGATATACGTGAGGGCGATGAGATAGTGGTGCGCACAGGCAGCATGATACCCCTTGACGGCAAGGTGATATCAGGCGAAGCCGAGGTCGGGCAGGCATCGCTCACAGGCGAGGCGCTTGCAGTACACAAGGCAGCCGGCAGCTATGTCTATGCAGGCACGGTGGTGGAGCAGGGCAGCTGTATTATCAAGGTTGACAAGATATCAGGCAGCGGCAAGTATGACCGCATAGTCAAAATGATAGAGGAGAGCGAAAAGCTCAAATCCGAAGTCGAGAGCAGGGCATCGCACTTAGCCGATAAGTTAGTGCCTTACTGTCTGGGCGGCACACTGCTCACATATCTGCTGACAAGAAACGCCACAAAGGCGGTCTCCATTCTTATGGTTGACTTTTCCTGTGCGCTAAAGCTCGCAATGCCCATATCCGTCATCTCGGCTATGCGTGAGGGGCAGAGCTTAGGGGTTACCGTCAAGGGCGGCAGGTTTTTGGAAGCCGTGGCTGATGCCGACACGATAATTTTTGACAAGACAGGCACGCTTACCCGCTCTGTGCCGAGCGTGGCGAGGGTCATAACCTTCGGCGAGAACGAGGAGGACGAGGCGCTGCGCCTTGCTGCCTGCTTAGAGGAGCACTACCCCCACTCGATAGCGAATGCCGTTGTAAAGGCTGCCGCCGACAAGGGGCTCGTGCATGAAGAGCTCCACTCGGAGGTGGAGTATGTGGTGGCGCACGGCATAGCAAGCTCGATACAGGGGGTCAAGGTGGTGCTTGGCAGCTACCATTTCGTCTTTGAAGACGAGGGCTGTACGCTGCCAAAGGGCAGTCAGCAGAAGTTTGACAGCCTGCCCGAGGAATACTCACACCTGTTCTTGGCAGTGGGCGGTGAGCTTGCGGCGGTCATCTGCATTGAAGACCCCATACGTGACGAGGCGGCCGATGTGCTGTCAAAGCTCAGGGCACTGGGTATCAGCAAGATAGTTATGATGACGGGCGACAGCGAGCGCACCGCAAAGGCAGTGGCGCAGAAGGTCGGCGCTGACGAATACTACGCCGAGGTGCTGCCCGAGGATAAGGCAGAGTTTGTAAGGCGTGAAAAGGCGCAGGGGCGCAAGGTGATAATGATAGGCGACGGGGTCAACGATTCCCCCGCTTTGTCAGAGGCTGACGCAGGCATTGCCATTTCAAGCGGCGCAGCTATCGCAAGAGAGGTGGCTGACATCACCATTTCGGCAGATGACCTTGGCTGCCTTGTGACGCTGAGGGAGCTAAGCGTTGCCCTTATGAAGCGCATAAACGCAAATTACCGGAGCATTATCGGCTTTAACTTCGCACTTATGGTGCTGGGCGCTGCGGGTGCATTAGCCCCTACCACATCGGCTCTTCTGCATAATTCATCAACTCTTGCAATAGCGCTTTCAAGTATGCGCAATTACTTAGAGGGCTGATAACAAAAGATAAACAAAAAGAGGTATCTCCTAAGCGATGATCTTAATATCATCGCCGCAGGCGATACCTCTATTATTATTTATTCTTTATTCTTTATTCTTTATTCTTTTAGCCCGCAGGGCGCTTCAGCTGTCGTACATCGTCCCGCTGTACAGCTCGTCTGCGGTGTGTATCTTTATGTCCTTTGAGTCACGTTCGAGTGACGGCTCAATGACAGCGTAGCCGTCTTCAAGATTTATCGCCGCCCCGTCAAAGGATATATATTCTCTCATCGAGCCGATGCCGAGGGTGTCTGCGGTGTCGCCTGCTGCGATCAAGGTCTTTGCGGGCTTGCCGTCGGCTGAATACTCGGTGCGTGCTATAAACAGCTTGCGGTTCTCGTCGTTTACCATTTCACGCTTTGCCTTGTCACGCAGTTCCTGCTTTATGTCATCAAGCGAGTCATACATCTCGCCTACGCCGTCAACCTCGGCTACATAAACGGGGTATTCGCCGCTTACCCAGCTCACCTCTGCCGCCGAGTAGCGGGCGTTTGTAATGTTTTCGTAGGTCGGCAGCTGCATAAGTGAGGTGCCGGTGTCAACTTTCAGGTATCTCTTCTTTGTGCCGTCGCCGGTCAGCCCGTCCTTATAAACAATGGTATTGTCGGTGATGCGGGTCACAGCGCCCGTGTTTCTGTTGAGTATAACGGGCGCACCCGAAACGAGCGTCTGATAGTTCTGCGCAAAGGTCAGCTTGTTTATCGGGTCACTTTCATCAAAGAGCTTTGCAGTCATTGTCTCCTGCCTGCCGCCCGGGTTTATTGCAGCGATGTAGTAGGTCTTTTTGTAGAACCCGTTCTCCGGCTCATCGGGTATCTCGCTGTATACGGCGTAGATGTTCTCCTCCTTATACAGGGTGCTTGCCGCAAACACGCTTTCAAGGCACAGAACGCCTCTGTCCATTTTCTGTTTGA
>JAFYET010000077.1 GCA_017544125.1 Ruminococcus sp.
AAGAAAAGGGCAGCCGTTACGGCAGCCATACTGGCAGCGGCGGCGCTTACCGTAACTGCGGGTGCAAGGATAGCAGGCATTGGGCTTACAAAGGACGAGCACAGCGGTATTATCGACAAGCAGTACGGCGAAAGTGCGGCTGAAAGGCTTGATGAAAAGGGGCTTAAACCCGATAACGAGGCGATATGCGATCACTTAAAGCTCACGCAGGAGCTGGGTGCGTGCGACGGCAGGAATGCGCAGTTCATACTTACCATCGAGGCGGCGGACGATGCAGGCTTAGAGAAGATAAAGAACACGCCGAATTACGACTTTGAGCTTGTTCCCGTAGACTGCTCGGAGGAAGATTTCCTTTGCAGCGGCTGGGGAAGAAACAAGTTCATGCCCGACGAGAGGTACGAATCGTTCATATTCGACATACAGACGGCGACTGACGAGCCTATCAGGATACTTGTAAAGGCATATGAGCTGATAGTGCCCGAAAGCGGCCATAGCGAGCGTGGCGATTACTTAGGCGAGATAGAGGTCGAGCTGAAGCGGAACATGAATGAATATGAATTCATACGTGATGACGGCGTATCGGCAAGGCTCACAGACCTGAGCGTTGAGATAGACGATGAGGTGGACATAGCAGCCGAAACAGCCGACGGCACCACTGACAGCTTCACGCAGGAGGACTGGGATAACTGGAACAATGAAAAGATACTCACCCTCACCATGAAGGACGGCACCACGCAGCAATACACAAGGCAGCAGATATCAGGCAGCGGCACTATTGGCGGCGGCGTTACACACTACTTCTTCGGGCGGGCTTTGATAGATGCCGAGAATGTAGCGCAGTTTGAGTTTATGGGCAGAGTATACAAGGCTAAATAACAACACCCCTTTTACAGAACAAAAGAGCATATAAAAAAACCTCCTACGGTCAAGCCATAGGAGGTTTTATGTTTATAATGTTTTGTTTAGCCGAGAACTGCTGTGTCGTTAGCTTTCTGGGTCTTTGTGTACCTTGTGTTCAGGTTTAACTGAGACAGGGGCCTTGCACACTTTGCTGTAGCCTCAGTGGGGTAAGAGCCTACATAAAGATCGGATTTTGTCTTAGCGGCATATGCGACAGTCGGAAAACCGTCATCAACTATAACGTAGTATGAATAGTTAGAGCCGGAGCCGAGACCGTCGTCGATATCATCAGGACTGGGCAGACCTGTAGTCCAGGCATCGCCGTTATCAACGCCCTTTTTGATACGCCCTGTAAGACCGCCCTCACCCTTTGCTTCAAGCTGGGTGCAGAGTGTTGCTGTACGGTTATACACGTTCTTAGCGGCAGCGTTTGCTGCTGTTATTTTTGAATCCTGAACATACCCCATAAGTGCGGGTACAAGAATAGCCGCCAATACCCCTATGATGGCTATTACAACGATGAGCTCTACCAGGGTAAAGCCCTTGTTTGCTTTCTTCATAAATATCCCTCCTGTTTACAAAGAAACCTATATTCAAATGCTTACACCTATATTATACAATAACAGATGATGATTGTCAATCAACATTCGGGCTAAATCTCCCACAAACTTTAGAGAGATTTGTTGTTAATAATAACCAAAGAGAGCGAAAACGATTGACCGCCCGAAATTTCGGTGTTAACAGCGTAACTTTTTCGTAAAAAATATCGCATGACGTGAGCGGCGGGCAGGGGAGGTGTTTGAAAGCTGAGGGAAAGCTGTGTGAAAAATATGCGAAAATATACGTAAACTTGCAAAAGGAGCGGGTCAAATGAGTAAAATTTGTTACAAATAATCGTTGAAAAACACAAAAAAATGCTGTATAATATTTAAGATAGCGTATTTATAAAAATAACACCGAAAAACGACCTATGAGGTATTTTTATGGACGAAAACAAAAACAACAAAAACGGGAAGGAAATGCCCGATATAGATTTTAAAAAGCGTGAGGAGCTGTCGAGCACGCTCCAGTTCAAGGTGGCTGACGCTATAAAGAACGCCAAGGAGAACAAGGAGGAAATGCTTGAGAGCCAGCGTGAAAGCGCTGAGCAGGAGCATTATGTGATAAAGGTAGACGAAAAGCCGAAGGAGCGTGTAAAGAGCACCGATCTTCTCGGTGAGGACAGCACGCCGAAGAAAGCCCCTGCTGTAAAGCCCGCACCCCCTGCAAGGGACGAGCGCCCGAGGCAGCAGAGCTCACAGAGGGCAGCGCAGACGGCTGAGAAGCCCCGCAGGAAGAAAAAGAAATCGACCGCAAAGGTAGTCCTTATAATACTCGGCATAATAG
>JAFYET010000078.1 GCA_017544125.1 Ruminococcus sp.
AGGAAGTCAAGCTTTGCTTTGAGGTGGGGGTATTTTGCCATGTTTTCTGTGCCGAAGAGGTAATCTGATAGGTCGTTGTCATAATCCCACTCGATGCTCGTTACCTGCTCGATGAGGGTCGCCCTGTCCTCCATTGCGGTGACGGTGCTGTAACTTGATACGAAGTATACATCATCTGTGTTGCCCGTTTTGTTTGTAAGTGCATATTCAAGCAGCGTTTCGTTGAATTCTGCATCTGTTGCATACTTGTCAAAATCAGATGTGTAGGTAAAGCCCTCGGGGTTGAATTCGTCCCATGCAAATTCATCAAACAGCCCCTTGCTGTTTAAAATGTTCTCGACCGAGTGCCACATCTCGTGGTGCAGCGATGCGTCCTTTGAGCCGAGCATTGTCGTCTTTATGGCTATGTCATACCAAAGCCCCGATGTAAATGCTATTCCGCCTGCCTCAAAGTCGGTGAACTCATCGTTTTTGAGCGAGTTTACAAGCGAGAGCCTCAGCCCGAAGCTGCCGTTTTCCGTCTTGAAATGCTCAAAGAAGCCCTTGGGATAGAAGCCGAGCAGCTTGTCAAGCTCGCTTAAGTAGTAAAGCTCGTCCTCGATAACGTAGGGGTCATCAAGCTCCTCCCTTGTCTCGAAGATATACTGCGCCGACCTTTCTGACAGCTTGACCTCGTTGCCTACGAGTATGCGCACGCCGTATTTCTGCTCTATCTTGTCGGCGGCTTCTCTTACCTCCTTGAACTTCTCGCCAACCTTGTAGGAATCCTCTGCCTTGGCGGGTATCGGCTCTGTAGGTATATCCGTCTTGTAGTCAAGCGCCGCAGGGTCTGTCATCAGCAGCTTTGTGGTAACACCCTTATCGTCTGCAAAGGTCATTGCTACGAAAAATCTTTTCAGATCTCTGAGGTACAAAGCTTCCATAGAAACAGGCTTGCCCTCGGTATCCACATTGGCGAGCTTGCTGTTTTTTAGGTCGATAAACTCCAGCTGCACCGTGCCGAAATCATTGCTTTCAGAGCTTACATATTTCATAACTGCGGCATAGTCGCTGTCGGCACTGCCGCTGAATGAGTAGTAGGTGCTCTCATCGGTCTCGAGCACATAGCGCTTGCTGTTGCTGCTGTCATAAGCTGTCAGCTCCAGCAGATATCTCCTTGACGAAGCGTCTGCCGGATCTATGGCAGGGTATATAAAGCCCTGCGAGGTCATAAACGAGTTCCAGTCACAGTCGGTTATGTCCATTATCTTTTTGCACTCATCAAATGAGTATAGGCTCTTTGCATAGCCCGTTTCCGAGTTCTCATCAAACTTGGTGGCGATGAAGTAGTTTTCATATATGTCAGGGTCTGAAAGCTCGCTGATATCGCCGTCGGGCTTAATCTCTGTCTTTTTGCCCTCATTGTCTATCCTGATGACCGACATCGTGTCGATCGAGAGCCAGCATACACTGTTGTTTTCATAGTCAGCCATGAAATCATACAGGTAGCTCTCACCTGTATCTATGACCTCGGGCTTGCTCTTGCCCTTGCGGTAGTATTTGAGCATTACGCCGTTATTGTAGTCGCTTGTGACTAACGTGCCGTTTTCAAAGGTGCCCACCAGCGCCTCTGTATCGCTTGCCGGCTCTAACGTGCGCACTATGCTGTCGCTTATCGGGTCATAGACATACATCTTGATCGTGGTGCTGTCATCTTCAATGCACTGGAAAACTATGGTGTTGTCAGCCCCGGCAACTAACTTGCCCACGTTCCCGTTTATCTCAAAGCCCTTTAACACTTCGGCTGCCTCTTTCATGGGCGGCATCAGCGGGGCTGTTGTGGTTGTCGCCTCGGTGGTGGTCGTCTCGGGCGGTGCGGTGGTTACTGCGGTAGTGGTTGTAGTCACCTCTGCGGCGCTGCTTGTTTGTGAAACAGATGAGCTGTCACTTGCAGCGCAGCCTGCCAGTAACAGGGCAGCACTCACAAGCGCTGCTGCGGCTTTTATGCCTTTTTTGTTTTTCATGATCATACCTCTATGGCTTACCGATGCGTCGGGTCAGCTGTCTGCCATATCCCTTTCTATGCTTATCTTTCTTGTGTATTCGTTTATGGGGTCATTGCTCCTGTCGGTGCAAAGATACCGGAAGTATGAGCCTTTGATGATGTTCTGTACAATTTTTGGTACTGCTTCGCCAATCCTTGCAAGAGAGGTGTCAAAGAGTATATCCCCGCCCTTTGCCTGAGATAGCAGCTTTGCGCCCCGCTCGTTGAAGGCAAGTACCCTTGCGGCGGTAAGCTCGTCAACATCAGCATTTTCAAGCCCTGACGATATGAAAAGTGCAACACGCCTGAGCCTTGCAAGGGTCACGCCCCTGCATTTGAGCAGTATATACATCTCGCCTAAGTCGGCGGGGGCGTTTTTGCGCATATTCAGTATGCTTTCAAGTATCTGCGTGTTGACATCGGGGCATTTCCGCAGCGTCTGCTCGTCTGCCATGCACAGGGTATAGAGAATGTGCCCCTCCATTCTGTCAATGAAAGCAGGTGTCTGCTCGTTCATATCAAGAAGTGTCAGGGTGGATACGTCTATGCCCTTTCTTATAAGCCTGCGTATATTGCTCGCTGAGGTGTAGCCGTTTAAAAGCTCGTCGCTGTCGTGTGAAACGCCCTTGCGCTTTATCGGCACAAAGTCATCAAGCCCATAGAGCCTTGCCGCCTTGATATATTCTATCCCAAGGGTGGCGTTCGGCTCTGAAAGTATAATGGCATATTCACGCCCGTATTTTGATGATACTACCGTGCTTACAGCCCTCGGGTAGCTGAATCCGTCGGCAACTATGGCGGCTATGTCGCTGTCGTCCTTTATCTTTTCCGATATGTCGGCACATTCGCTTAAAAGCGCCTTGTCGTCATACTCAGTGCCGAAGGCTATCACCTGCGCACCTGCGGCTTTGAGCAGTTTTACTGCGCTCTTTGCAAATACCTCAGCACAGGAGCAGCAGAATGGGGGAGGAAGCTCTATCACAAGGTCTGCACCGTTTTTCACGGCACATTCAGCCCTTGCCTGCTTGTCGGCAATGGCAACATCGCCCCGCTGTGTAAGGTCGCCGCTCATGGCACATACTATGTGTGTATAGCCCATACTGCGCACCTTGTCAAGAAGATAGCTGTGCCCGTTGTGGAAAGGGTCAAATTCGCATACTATGCCTGCACATTTATCCATATCATCACCGCCTTGTAAAAATACCCCAATAAAACCGACTGCTTTTTGTGCAAAGTGAAAATTTCGGAAAAACCCCTTGAAATAGCAGCGGCATTTTGTTATAATATAATAGTATTATAAATTGACCGAAATGTCAAGACAGAAAGGATGTTTTTTGTGAAAATATTAGTTGTAAATGCAGGCTCGTCATCACTTAAGTACCAGCTGCTCAATATGGAGAATGAAGAGGTAATCGCAAAGGGTAACTGCGACAGGATAGGCATAGGCGGCCACGTTTCCGCTAAGACAGGCGACGGCAGGAGCTTAGAGGCTGACTGCGATTTCCCCACACATACCGAGGCTTTTGAAAAGCTCGTTGAGGTGCTCACCTCAGGTGAGACAAAGGTCATAGACTCTATGGCAGAGGTCTCTGCCGTAGGTCACAGAATAGTACAGGGCGCTGAGATCTTCAAGGAGACCTGCCTTGTCACCGATGAGGTAATAGATAAGATCGACTCTCTTGCAGAGCTTGCTCCCGTTCATAACCACCCCCATGCATTGGCACTTCGTGCCTGCAAGAAGGTGCTCCCCGAGGGCACACCTCAGGCAGTTGTTTTCGATACCGCATTCCACTCCAATATGCCCAGAAAGGCATATCTCTTCGGTCTTCCCTATGAGGATTATGAGAACTATGCAGTAAGAAAATACGGCTTCCACGGCACATCACACCGCTTCGTTTCCGCAGAGCTTGCAAAGGTTCTCGGCAAGGATCTTAAAGACCTGAAGATCGTTTCCTGTCACCTCGGCAACGGCTCTTCCATCACAGCAGTTAAGGACGGTATATCTGTTGATACTTCAATGGGCTTTACCCCTCTTGACGGTCTTGTAATGGGTACACGCTGCGGCGCTGTTGACCCCTCTGCTATCACATTCGTTATGAAAAAGCACGGCTTCACACCCGACGAGATGACCGACTATATGAACAAGAAGTCGGGCTTCCTCGGCGTTTCGGGCATAAGCTCGGATAACAGAGATATACAGGCTGCTGCCGATAAGGGCGACGCAAGGGCTCAGGCTGTAACAGAGCTGCTGGTATATCAGATAAAGAAGTACATAGGCTCATACGCTGCTGCAATGAACGGCGTTGACGCTATACTCTTCACAGGCGGTATCGGCGAGAATTCACCCGAGGTAAGAGCGGGCGTTCTCAAGGATATGGACTTCTTAGGCATTGAGCTTGACGAGGCTGCAAATAACGTTCGTGGCAAGCTCACAAAGATTTCCACAGATGCTTCCAAGGTAGCCTGCTATGTGGTTCCCACAAATGAGGAGCTTCTTATCGCAAGAGATACACTTGCACTTATCTCCAAATAACAGTTAACAGTTATGGCGTATTGTATTATCCGCATAAGCAGATAATACAATACAGTGGATAGATATTAAAAAACTGACCCCGAGGATTTTTAGTTTTCCTCGGGGCATTGTTGTTTTTCTTAGCAATTATCATTCGTTAACAAGCCCGAATGGGCATACTATCGCCGCAGGCGATACCTCACCTGTAACCTGTTACCTGAATCAAGGAATGATCCTGTAATTATCCGCCGCATTCTCCTTTGTGGCGTATTCGCTGATAGAGAGCACCTCGGCTTTGAGGGGCTTGACCCCCATGTTTATCTCGATGATGTCGCCTACCTTAACGTCGTATGATGCACGGGCTATCTTGCCGTTTACCGATATCTTGCCCGCATCGCAGGCTTCGTTTGCAACCGTGCGGCGCTTTATCAGCCTTGTTATCTTTAAGTATTTGTCAAGTCGCATATAAGTCTTCCTTTCTTCTGCTTAAAGTAAAAAAGCCCTGCCGATAAAAGGCGGGGCTATTTACTCGTAAAGTAAAGATTACTTGTTTACAGCATCCTTAAGAGCCTGTGAGGGCTTGAAAGCGGGAACCTTCTTTGCAGGGATGTGTATAGCCTTCTTTGTGAGGGGGTTGATGCCGTCCTTAGCAGCTCTCTCTCTTACCTCGAATGTGCCGAAGCCTACGAGTGTGATCTTGTCACCCTTCTCAAGTGTCTCGCTGATAGCGTCAACTACTGCGCTGAGAACTCTGCCAGCCTCTGCCTTGGAATAATCTCCGTTCTTTGCAATAACTTCAATAAGCTCTGCCTTTGTCATTTTTAAATACCTCCATAGTGTTTTATAAATCATTAACAGATGTTTTTTCTGTCAATATCAACGTGTTTAATACGGATAAAGCTCGCTTGCCGAAAGGTCTGACAGCTTGCCGCCCTTTCCGTCCTCGCCGCCCTTTTCTTCAAGCTCTTTGAATCTCAAAATGAAATCCTTGCAGCTGTCTGCCAGCGACTCCTCTGCATCACAGCCAAGCCGCCTTGCAAGGTTTGCACATAGAAGAAGCAAGCCTCCAAGCTCTGATGAAGCATCCTTTTTGTCAGCTTCTGCTGCCTTTACAGCATCAAGCGCCTTGCTTATCGCATCATACAGCTCATCGCCCTGTGCGTCAAAGTCGATGCCTGCCCTTGATGCACGCTTGCCCAGCTTCTGCGCACGCATAAGTGCGGGGAAGTTCTTCGGTACGCTCTCTAAAGTGTCGGTAAAGGTCTCCTGACCCTTGGTCTCTTTCTTTATAGCGTCCCAGTTAGTCAGCACCTTGTCAACGGTATCAGCCTGCACGTCACCGAAAACGTGGGGGTGGCGCACTATCAGCTTTCTGCAAAGCTCGTCAGCTACATCGTCAAGGGTGAACGCGCCCTTCTCCTCCTCGATGACCGTATGGAACACAGCCTGAAGCATAACATCGCCAAGCTCTTCTCTGAGCATCTCGGCACTGTCGCAGTCGATAGCTTCAACTACCTCGTAAGCCTCCTCTATCATATCCTGCCTGATAGATGAGTGGGTCTGCACCTTATCCCAGGGGCAGCCGTTCTCTGAACGCAGTATCCTGACTATTTCGGCTATATCGTAGACGTTATACTCTTTCTTTTCGAGTATTGTCTTTTTCCTGTCTTCCATTGACTTCATTCCTTTGGGATTTTATCCGTGTACATACTATTTTAACTCAAAACGTGATATTTTTCAACCCCTTTTTCCGATTTTTTTAAATTTTTTTTGAAATTTACCTCTTTTCGGCATTATGTTCAATAAATATAGTGAAAAAATGTATATTATGCCACCTGTTATTACAGAAATTAACAGTATAATCCTTGCCCCGCCGCCGCTAAACGCCCGAAAAAGCCTGTCATAGCAGAGCCTTGCCACTGCTGCGCATAAAATTGCCGCAAATGCGGGGGAGAGTATGCAACGCTTAATGTCAGCTCTTACTCCTATGTAGCCTCTGAGTATGTATACGGCGCTAAACAGCGCCGCCATGTCAGCACGCACAAGTGATCCAGCTGCCCCAGTCCCACCAAGCCCGGGAATGCGCATAAGGGTCAGGTTGCC
>JAFYET010000079.1 GCA_017544125.1 Ruminococcus sp.
CTTTTCTTTTCTTCACCTTTTCACCTTCCTTAAGTCCTGAATATTATCTCGGTGTATATGCTGTGGAAAAAGTTATATACCTTGCCGATGAGGTTTGAAAGGAGCAGCATGAGGAACACGATGATAAGCATTGCGGCAAAGGTAAGCGCCGAAGACAAGGATATATCACACTACCCATACAGATACCGGATCGGGATAGAGGGCATGGTCTGCGCAGGCTGTGTAAGAAACGCAGAGAACGCCTTTAACAGGGGAGAGGGCATCTTAGCAAAAGCAGAGCTTAGAAGCAAAACGGCTGTGATATATTCAAAGAACCCGCTCGAGCGCCGTCAGGCGGCAGAGTTTTTGTCGGGCACTACATACACACTTACAGACTTCAGGGAGGTAAAAGAATGAAACTGGGAGAGCTTAAAGAAAGCGCCAAAGCCGTTATCAGCGGCTTGAACGGCGACACAAGGTTTATCGGGCGAATAACCTCGATAGGCCTGACACCCGGGTGCAGGGTAAGCATCATCAAAAACGACAAGAACCGCCCCGTGCTCATCTATTCTCGTGACACGATGATAGCTCTGAACCGCAAGGAGTGCGAGGGTATAGAGGTCGAGGAGGTGACGGCATGAGCACAGCAACGATAGCGCTTTTAGGGCAGCCCAACTCGGGCAAGTCAACGTTGTTCAACGCCCTGACAGGGCTGCGGCAGCACGTAGGTAACTGGCCTGGCAAGACGGTCGAAAAGAAAGAGGGCTCATTCTCTCACGGCGGGAATGATTACAGCGTTGCCGACTTGCCGGGGTCATACAGTATGTCGGCAAACTCTGACGAAGAGGTGATAACCCGTGACTTTATCGCATCGGGCAAGGCTGATGTCGTGTGTATACTGGCAGACAGCTCGCAGCTGGAGAGAAGCCTTTTCATGCTGGCGGATTATGCAGGTCTTTCAGCGCCATGCTTTTTAGTGCTCAATATGGAAGACGTTGCAAAGGAGCAGGGCAAGACGATAGATGCAAAGGCAATTGAGCAAAAGCTCGGCATACCCGTTATGCTCTTCTCGGCAACAGACACAAAGGCGTATGATAAATTCTATGCAACACTTGAGCGGGCGATAAAGGAAAAGCCGCAGATAGACACGGCATCACTTGAAAAGGAGTATGAAAAGCTCGCAGGCTACAGCGAGATAAAGTCACAGCTTGACGGCAATGTGATGTCGGGCTACACGCCCATGTGGCTGAGCGCAAAGGTGCTTGAAAACGACAAGGTAGTATCTGCTAAACTCAAAAACACCCTGCCCGCCGACAAGCTCAAAAAGATAGAATCAGTCATCGGCAATGGCGGTAACGCAGTAGCCCTCGGCGAGTGCAAGTTTGCGTGGATCGACGAGATACTTGACGGCGCTGTCAGCAAGACAAACACAACCGCTGCACTCGGCAGGCTTGACAGGATATACACCCACAGAATATGGGGCAAGCCTGCGGTAATACTCACAGTACTGCTGGGTCTTATAGCATCATTCATACCCGCTTTGCCGATAATGGGCATAGGCATGGGCGTAAATGCTTTAGGCACGCCTGTGCGTGAAGCCCTAACCTCGGCGGGCAGCCCTGCGTTTTTAACGGGCATCGTCTGCGATGTGGTGATAGCATCGCTTTACTACATAATCAATATGCTTGGCTTTGTGTTCGGCGTAACGCTTGTTTTCGGTCTGCTTGAAGAGGCAGGTGTAATGGCGAGGATATCCTACGTGTTCGACAACACCATGGGCAAGCTCGGCTTACAGGGCAAGTCGGTAATGCCTTTCCTTGTAAGCTTCGGCTGCACTATGGGCGGCGCTGCGGGCGCAAGGGTCATCGACAACTGGGGGCAGAAGGTGCTAACTATCGCACTTGCATGGGCTGTTCCCTGCGGTGCTGCATGGTCGATAGTGCCTATGCTTTCTACTGTATTCTTCGGTGCAGGCGCACCTCTTGTGATAGTTGCCATACTGCTTGTGATGATACTGCATATGTGGATAACCGCTAAAGTATTCAGCCGTGGCCTTGTTAAACAGGAAGACAGGTGCGGAATGATAATGGAGCTGCCGCCCTATCACAAGCCTAAGTGGGGCGCACTTTTCCGCTACGTTCTCGGCAGAACTAAAGACACATTCTTCAGAGTAACAAAGGTAGTTCTTCTTGTCTGCGGCATATTCTGGCTGCTCAGCTATTCGGCAGGCTCGATTGAGGACAGCGCACTCTACAAGTTCGGTGTTGCCATAGAGCCCGTAACAAAGATATTCGGTCTTACATGGCCGCTCTTCCTTGCATTCATAGCATCAATGGTCGGCAAGGAGGGTGCAATAGGCGTAATCAGCGCACTCTTCACAGGCGGCTCGATATACGCAGCCACTTCGGGCGCACAGGCAACTGCATCAAACATCAACGAGATACTCCTTGCAAATGTCACACTTCCCGAAGCGCTTGCCTTCATCTTTGCTATAACATTCAACCTCCCCTGCATAGTTGCACTCGCTGCGACATATCAGGAGATTCACTCGGTAAAATGGACGGCGAAGATAGCGGCGTATTACATTCTCACATCGCTGCTGCTTTCCTGCATAGCATATCATATCGGGCTTCTGATATTCTGATGAGGTGAGCTATGAGAGAGCTTCTAAAACTTCTAAAAGACGGCAACTCACGCACGGTAGAGCAGCTTGCTTATGAGCTTCACACCACCCCCGAGGACATAAGCAGGCAGCTTGAATTTCTTGAATACACGGGTGCGATTAGGCGGGTGTCTTTTTCGGCACAAGAAAGATGCGGCGGAAACTGCTCGGGCTGCGACCCTGCACACTGCAAGGGCTGTATGCCGCAAAACGCCTCTCAGAACATGGGCGAAGTGTGGGAGGTAGTCTGAAAAAACATTTCGGGAACGGTTTTTGCTTTGACCGTTCCCGATTTTTTGCTGACAATGCTATACGATTGATAGCTCCTTTGTTATTTTGTGTATCTATGGTCTTATTATAGCCTCCTCAGACCAAACAGCAAATAATAGATGATTTAAAAAACGGATAACCGTCCTCAACAGACGGCTATCCGTTTCTTATTATGCATACGCTGAACGTTTTGTTTTCTATCCTGCTGCACAAAATGCTATTGCATTGGCGGGGAGAATAATGTATAATATGGTTGTCCCCTGCGGTGCCGTGAAGTATATACGGCAGTCTGCGGGTAAGCTGTATATAAAAGAAAA
>JAFYET010000080.1 GCA_017544125.1 Ruminococcus sp.
ATTATTTAGGATATTATAACATAAAATTATTAAGAAAGTTTGATATGCTCTTAAAAAATGTGAATGATATATTTTTAACGAAAGGGACGATACTATGCAGAACCAGCAGCTTGACAGCAAAGCCCTACAGGCGCTTATAAAAATGGCATCACAAAAACTCGGCACCACCCCCGAAAGGCTCGAACAGCAGATCAGTGACGGCTCGCTCGAGCGGGCGATAAACAATATGCACGGCAGCAGCGGCAGGATATTGCAGCAGGCTATGAAAGACCCGAAGTCTGCCGAAAAATACCTGAACACGCCGGGGGCAAAAAGCATATACAAAAAGCTCGGGGGTAAGTAGGCGTTGGATGATCTGATGAGTAAGCTGCAAAGCGTTTTGAATGATGAGCAGTCTATGGCGCAGATAAGCGAGCTTGCAAAGATGCTCTCGGGCAGCAGCAACTCACCGCCCGAAGAGGGCAGCGCAAATGGTAACGGCGGCGGGCTTTCAGAGCTTTCATCGCTGCTTGGAAACACTCCCCCGCCAAAGGGCGAGCAGGGCGGCATTGACCCCGCAGTTATGCTGCGGCTCGGTTCGGTGATATCAGCCGCCACCAAGAACGATGACAGCGTAAACCTGCTGCTTGCGCTAAAGCCGATGGTCAGCGAGGAAAAGCGTAGCAAGATAGACAGGGTGATAAGCGTTTTCCGCCTGCTTGCTGCCTACCCTGCGCTGAAAGAGAGCGGTCTTTTAGGAGGTGACGGGCTTGGACTTTTCAAATGATGAGAACCTCAACCGTATGCAGCGTGAGGCAATAGAGCGTGCCCGTGAGATGCACAGGCGTGCAAGCTCGTATATAAGCGGCAGCGGCACGCCGCCCTCACCGCCCGCAACCGACAAAAGCACCCCGAAGGAGCTTTTTGACCTTGGAAATATCAAGATAGACGAGGAAAAGGCTCTTATCGGAATGCTCATTTACATCATATACAAAAACGGGGGCGACTTCAAGCTGCTGTTAGGGCTTATGTACCTTCTGCTTTGACTTATAGTATGTACACACGTCGCTCAGCTCGCATTCACCGCACTTTTCGCCCCTTGCCTTACATACATCACGCCCGAACATCACAAGCCTGTGGCAGAAGTCAGATGAGCGCTCCTTCGGTATCACGGGCAGCAGCTCCTGCTCGACCTTTGCAGGCTCTTTTGACTTTGACAGCCCCAGCCTGCCGCATATCCTGATACAGTGTGTGTCGGTAACTATTGCAGGCAGATGATGAACATCGCCCATGATAAGGTTAGCCGTCTTTCTGCCTATGCCGGGCAGGGTGGTCAGCTCGTCTATCGTCTTTGGTATCTCACCGCCGAAGTTATCAATAAGCGCCCTGCACATACCCACCACCGACTGCGCCTTTGACTTATAAAGCCCGCAGGGTTTGATAATGCGCTCTACATCCTCTATATCGGCATTTGCAAAATCTTCGATGCTCTTATATTTTGCAAAAAGCTCTTTTGTAACTATATTTACCCTTGCATCGGTACACTGCGCCGAGAGCCGCCCTGCTATCATAAGCTCGTGGGGCTTTTGATAAATGAGCGAGCACCTGGCATCGGGGTATCTTTTTTCAAGCCTGTCACACACGATGACGGCTTTTTCTTTTTTCGTCATATTAAACTTCCTTTCGGGTGGGGGTAAGGCTTTTTAAAAACGCCGGGAAACGCAGCCTGTCTTTATTTATCAAAAACACGCCGCTTTTAAAAACGAAGTGCCGAAGCAGCTCGTCAAAGAACATTCCCGCAAGTGTAATTATCCCCCATTTGAGGGAGTATTCAATACATATCTGCCCACGGTAGTTGTATGACAGCGACGAATAATCCCATATAGCAAGCCCGAGGCTTAAATTGAGTATGAGCCCTGCTATATACTCAGCACAGGTGATAAATACCGCCCCTGCCGCCATAGCCGTAACTATAAGCATACCACGCCTGCGCCTGTCATTCAGGCTATGGATAAACAGCATAGCCACGCCGCCTAAAAGCCCCATTGTGATGTGCGTTCTGCCCCTTGCAAAAAGCTCACAAAGCCCGTAGCAAAACGCCCCCACAAAAAACACCGCAAAGCTCTCTATCCTCGCCCTTGTCATAAACTCACCGCCCGTTCTCACATCACGATTATTATGTGAAGCGAAGGGCTGTTCTATTCTTTTTTATCAGATTTTTATGCACGTTAAGGCTTAGTGTCAACCATGCATTGCTTATGCGTTCCAGCTGTTAAGATACCTCTCCTGCTCAGCTGTCAGGGTATCTATCTCAAAGCCCCAGTGGCGCAGCTTTTCTCTTGCCACTTCGTTATCAACGCTCTCGGGAACGCCTATTACCATATCTCCGACCTCATGCTTTTCATCACGGTGCTGTGCAAGGTAGAGTGCCGACAGCGCCTGTATAGCAAATGACATATCCATTATCTCAGCAGGGTGCCCGTCGCCTGCGGCAAGGTTTACAAGCCTGCCCTCGCCTATCACATAGAGGGTGTTGCCGTTATCAAGGGTATAGCCGTCGATATTGTTTCTGGCGAGAAACTTTTGCTTTGCCATTTTTTCAAGGCCTGCTACGTCTACCTCGCAGTCAAAGTGACCTGCGTTGCAGAGAATTGCGCCGTCCTTCATATTCACAAAGCTGTCTTTGCAGATAACGTCCTTACAGCCGGTAACTGTTATGAAGAAGTCGCCCACCTTAGCAGCCTCGGTCATCTTCATAACGGTAAAGCCGTCCATTACCGCCTCGGCAGCCTTTACAGGGTCAACCTCGGTAACTATTACACGAGCGCCAAGCCCCTTTGCACGCATGGCAACGCCCTTGCCGCACCAGCCGTAACCTGCAACGACCACATTCTTGCCTGCGACTATGAGGTTAGTGGTGCGGTTTATACCGTCCCACACCGACTGACCTGTGCCATAGCGGTTATCAAAAAGATGCTTGCAGCGTGCGTTGTTAACAAGCACCATGGGGAATTTAAGAGCCTTTTCTTTATTCATAGCCATAAGGCGTATAATGCCCGTGGTAGTCTCCTCACAGCCGCCTATCACCTGCGGGATAAGGGAGGCATACTCATTGTGCATAATATTTACCAGGTCGCCGCCGTCGTCGATAATGATGTTCGGGCCTATCTTTACAACTTCCGAGATATGGCTGTGATACTCCTCATCGGTAGCGCCGTGCCATCCAAAAACACTCAGCCCGTCATGCACGAGTGCTGCTGCCACATCGTCCTGAGTTGAGAGCGGGTTTGAGCCTGTGACATACATCTGCGCACCGCCTGCGGCAAGCACCTTGCAAAGATACGCCGTCTTTGCTTCAAGGTGAACAGAAAGCGCTACTTTAAGTCCCTCAAAGGGCTTCTCCTTTATAAAGCGCTCCTCCAGCCCGTTTAAAAGGGGCATATTGTGGCGCACCCAGTCTATTTTTCTTTTGCCGCTCTCCCAGAGCGATTCATCTCTTATTATACTCATTTTTAGTCCTCTCCTTTATCTACATACTGCGAGAATTTTTCATAGACCTCGGGGAATTTCTTTTTAAGCCGCACGGGCATAAGGTTCTCATCTGTAAAGCAGTGCTTGGTCTCGGCAGTGAGTGCCAGCTTGCCTGTGGTGAGGTTATTGACCTCATACTTTACCGAGAACTTACAGCCGTTAAAATCAGTAAGCCTGCAAATGACTTCAAACTCATCATCAAACCTCAGCGGGAACTTATATTCAAGCTGCACCGCAAGCACGGGTATCATAAGCCCCATTTGCTCGACCATGGTAAAAGGCAGCCCCGCCTTGGTCATAAGGTCTACCCTTGACTCTTCAAGTATACGAACATAATTTGAATGGTGGACTATGCCCATTTTATCCGTCTCATAATAATATGCACGGCGTTTGTAAGGTGTTGTTTTCATAGTATCATCTCCGTATTTATTATACCAAAATAAGCAGCCATTGTCAATGAATAACCCCCGAAGCGAAAGCATATTATTTAACACAGGCAGCTTATTATTCTATGCCCCTCTATATATAGTGCCAAAAGGGGCAAAAGTTGCATACTTTGATGCAACAATTGAGAATGATTTTTTCATTTAACTTGATAATCTGCCTTTTGCACAAAGCGACAGCAGCAAAGCTGTGCAAGATAACAACAAATTAAGGAGTGAGCTGATTGAAAAAGTACATTCAGGCTGTGATAATATTCATACTGTTTCTTACCCTGATACCGATGATAGCCCTGCTTGCAGGCGACAGACCGAGGAAGATTGGCAGCACCGTGATAAAGAGCAGCCTTGAGCCTGTAAACACAGTAAAGATACTTGATGCCGAAAGCGGCAGCATCACCGAGCTGCCCATAAGGGATTACCTCATAGGTGCGGTGGCAGCACAGATGCCCTGTGACTATGAAGAAGAGGCTCTCAAATGCCAGGCGATACTTGCCCACACCTACATAGTATCACGCCGCATGGCGGAAAAGGACGAGCCCACAAAGGAGCTGTTGGGCGCTGACATAAGCCTTGACAGCAGCGTTTATCAGCCATACTTTGACGATGAGAAGATAGAGAGCCTTTACGGCGATGAGGCGCAGAGCGCTAAAAAGAAGATAGCCGCCTGCGTTGATGATGTTATTGACGTTATCGCTGTGTATGATAAAAAGCCCATAGTTTCGGCATTCCACGGGATTTCGAGCGGGTTTACCGAGAGTGCCGGGAATGCCTGGGGGCTTGACATACCCTACCTCAAAAGCGTGGAGAGCGAGTTTGACCCGTCGTGCAAGGACTACTCGAAGAAATACATAATAACAGCGCAGGAGCTGAAAGACAGGCTGCTTGAACAGAACCCCGGGCTTAAGTTTGACAGCCCGCCCGACAAGTGGCTTGACATAAGCGAGACATCACGGGGCGGCACGGTGCTGAGCATTGGCATAGGGGACAGAAAAGAGCAGATGAGCGGCTATGACTTTATGAAGCTGTTTGACCTGAGAAGCCCGCATTTTCGCTTTGAATACGAGGGCGGCAGCTTTACATTCACGGTATGCGGCTGCGGGCATCTTGTGGGCATGAGCCAATACGGCGCAAACGAGCTTGCAAAGAA
>JAFYET010000081.1 GCA_017544125.1 Ruminococcus sp.
ACCATAATTGTGCATTATGCATTGATAAGGGGGTATATTATGCAATTCAAGGAAGGCACGGGCTGGAAGGCTTGTTATGATGAGCAAAGAGAGCTTTACACCGCCGAGGAGGGCGGGGGTATGGCGTATGGCCTCTTTGAGATAACCAAAGATATCTATGACAGATTAGGGCAAAAGGGCATGAGCGATGCTGACAACGAAAGGCTGATACGCACGGGGCGGCATCTTTTCCAGAATGTCAACGACCGCTGCGGCCCGCCATATTCCATAATGTATGATGAGAACTACGAAACTCTTGCGCCCTGGGCGAGCGTTGTTGACAGCGGCAAAAGGTGGTCTGACGAGATGACCGATGCGGCGGTGGAGCTTTTTGAGAGCGAAGCCGACAACCGTGAGCAGCGCAGAGCCGCACGCAAAAAGAGAATGAATAAAACGGAGGAAAACGAAGATGAGTGAACAGACAGTTACCCTTGCGCACGGCGCAGGCGGCAGACAGACAAGCGAGCTGATAGAAAAGGTATTCAAGGCACATTTTTCAAACCCCGAGTTTACAGCCGATGATGCGGCAGTGCTGCCGAAGATAGACGGCAGGCTGGGCTTTACAACAGACGGCTTTATAGTTTCGCCCTGGAAATTCAACGGCGGCAATATAGGCAAGCTCTCTATCTGCGGCACAGTGAACGACCTCTCCTGCATGGGTGCAAGACCTAAGTACATGACCTGCGCATTTGTCATCGAGGAGGGCTTTTCGCTTTCGGCACTCGAGGAGATAGCCGCAGCCATGGAAAAGACCGCAGCTGAGGTCGGCATAAAGATAGTTGCAGGCGACACCAAGGTCGCAGGCAAGGGGCAGGTAGATGGGGTGTTCATAACCACCACGGGCATCGGCGAGATAGTTGAGGGTGCTGACACCTCGGGCAAGTATGCCAGACCCGGCGATGCGGTGATAGTTACCGGCGATGTGGGCAGGCACGGCTGCACTATACTCCTTGCAAGAGACACCTACGGCATAGAGAGCGATGTTGACAGCGACTGCGCACCGCTTTGGGGCACTGTCGAGGATATGCTCTCGGTGACTAAGGACATACACGTTATTTGTGATGCCACAAGGGGCGGCGTTGGCACTGTGCTTTACGAGATAGCCGAGCAGAGCGGCGTTGGCATTGCCCTTGACCAGACGGCTATACCCGTTGACGAGAGGGTAAAGGGCGTATGCGGTCTGCTGGGGCTTGAGCCCTTATACCTTGCCTGCGAGGGCAGGCTGGTGATATTTGCACCCGCTGACAAGGCAGAAGCGATAGTTGACAAGCTCAGAGAGGGCAAATATTCAAAGAATGCCGCCATAATCGGGCGTGTCACCGAGGAGAACAAGGGCAGGGTAATTCTTGAAACAGAGATAGGCACACAGACTATACTTCCGCAGCCTAAGGGCGAGCTGCTCCCGAGGATTTGCTGAAACGGGCTTCGCCCTCAGTGAATAGTGAATAAAGAATAATTGAGGCATCGGCGCTAAGCACCGATGTTATGCCCGTTCGGGCGTGTAGTGTGGGGGCTGTGCAGATAAGCCGACCCCGAGGCACTTCGCAGAAAACTCGAGAACCCACGGCTCGGAGAATTTTACTGCGCCCCATTTGGAATAGTTAAAAACAACAAAACTGCACTAATTATATTGTAGTTTTTGCGAAAAAAAAGTC
>JAFYET010000082.1 GCA_017544125.1 Ruminococcus sp.
ATAGCTATGAAGAGGCGCAAGAAGGTAACAAGCGTTGATAAGGCAAACGTGCTTGATTCTTCACGCCTTTGGAGAAAGGTAGTAAATGAGGTCGCCAAGGATTACCCCGAGGTAGAGCTTGAGCATATGCTGGTCGACAACTGCGCTATGCAGCTTGTGCGTGACCCCTCACAGTTTGACGTTGTTCTTACTGAGAATATGTTTGGCGATATCCTCTCCGACGAGGCTGCACAGGTAAGCGGCTCGCTGGGTATGCTCGCTTCTGCATCTCTTAACGAAACAAAGTTTGGTATGTACGAGCCCAGCCACGGCTCTGCCCCCGACATTACAGGTCAGGATATAGCTAACCCCATAGCAACTATCATCTCCGCCGCTATGATGCTTCGCTATTCCTTTGATATGGACAAGGAAGCCGATGCTATCGAGAACGCCGTTAAGCAGGTTCTCGCCGAGGGCTACCGCACAGGCGACATTATGTCAGAGGGCATGACAAAGGTCGGCTGCAAGGAAATGGGCAGGCTTATCGCTGAAAGAATATAATTTTTCAGGTAACAGGTTACAGGTAACAGGTAACAGGTAAGGAGTCCGCCTTCGGCGGAAGGATTATAAAAAACTACACCCCGAGGTTTTTGTGTGACCTCGGGGTGTTGCTTATTGTATTGAGTATTGTTTGCCTGACATTAACAGATACTGTGGGGCTTCAAGCCCGAATGGGCATATATGCGGCGCAGTCGCATACCTCACCTGTTACCTGTAACCTGTTACCTGTTAGCTTCGTTCACGCCAGTGAACGAAGTACCGCCTTGTGCTCCTCCGTCACACGGAAGCTCTCTATCGCCTTGCGAATCGCTTTTTTGTGTGTGAAAGGGTCAAGGGTGCGGTCTTTGATGTACTTTATCGCTGTGTCGTACTGCTTGGCAAGGGCTGTTGCGAAATACCATGCTATCATCATGTTAACGTAGTATTCGTCGCTCTTTATCGATGCCACAAGGCGCATATACTCCTCGTCAAACAGCTCGTCAAGGAAGTATCTCATAAACGTGCCTATGCCGTAGCGAATTGTGTATCGGTCAGCCGATGCCACCCACTTTTTGGCGTAGGGGAGCAGTGCGGGGGCGTTTTTCTTAAAGCACGGCGGTATCAGTTGGTCGCAGGTCGCCCAGTTGTCAACATAGGGGAGAAACCGCTCCACCTCCGCAATGCAGCGCTCAAAGTCCTTCTCACAGCAAAGCACAAATGCGTGCAGCTGGTTCTCATCAAAGTATTTGTGGGGCAGCGTGTTTAAAAACTGCGTTGCATCGTCCTTGTACAGCTCCTTTGCAAATGCTTTGAGGTCAGGCGTGCGGCAGCCTATAAAGGTGTCCTTTGACACCCCCGGCATAAGCCCGCCCTGAAACTCGGCATATGTCTTGTCCTGCATCAGGAAAAGCCTGTCAGTTATCTCTTCGTTTGTCATATCTGTCTCCTTGCTATGGCAGATTACTGCCTTACATTTCTCTCCATAAACGCTGCCACCGACTGCTCGTCCTTTCTGTCAAAGCTGTCATTGCAGGGGCGTATCTCCCAGTGCTCGGTGTGGGTCATGGTCTCGTTAGGTTCAAGGTCATAAAGCGGGCTTAGTGACTCTATCTCCATCATAAAGAAATTTGTGAAGCATTCGCAGTTGCAGCCGTTGTCGGGGTACTGAGCGCCCTCGATGTATTCAAACCTCTTTGTGAAAAGCTGCCCCTTGCCCCACATTGCCATATAGCCCTTGTCGTCATTGAAGCCCAGCTTGAAGTTTGTCTTGCAGTCATCGCTCTGCTTTATGGTGATGAATCTGTTGCCGAACATCAGCCTGTCATCGTGCATATCGCTGTAAGGCCATACGGTGTAGGTGCGGTTAGGCAAAAGCCCTGTGGGCTTGTCGCACTGGGGGAGTATGGCTATGCTGTCGTGGTCTACCACCGTCATAGCCCATACTGCTATATTCTGTGTTTCGTCGCCTGTGTTCTTTATGGTGTGTGTGGCTGTGATCTTTCCTGCCGTCTCGTCAAAATCAAGTATCAGCTCAAACTGTAAGCCCGTTTCATACTGCTCAGGCGGCGTGAATATAAAGCGATTGCCCTCCTGCTTTACCATTACGGGGTCGTTGTCGGGGTAATAGCTCTTGGGGTCGTGCTCGGGTGAGAACCATATGCGGTGCCCGCCGTAGATGTACCACTTCTTGTCACCGAACACCTCGGCATACCTTCCGCCCGACATGGTGGAGTTCTCGTTGGTGTCCTCACACATGATGTTCTCCATGCCCGGGCATTTGAGAGATATCACACGGGGACCCTTGTCAACAGTTATCAGCGCCTCCATGCTCTCGTTATAAACCTTCAGACATCTGCCGAAATATCCGTAATCAATGTATTCGTGCTTAAGCATTTTCTTCACTCCTTAGTTTATTCTTTTATCTATTCATTTATATAATACCATAAGCCCCGCCCTGTGTCAAGAGACTTTGATGCAAAAATTAATAATCCATTAACAAAACCGTCCGCCGTATGTGATATACTATTTATAACAAAACTGTGAACGGAGGGCTGCTCAGTGAATACCTATTACGATACAAATACAGGCGGCATTATCCCTACGGGGCTGCCGGGGGGCTTTTTTATCTATGAAGCCGATGATGACGAGGAGAAGATACTCTTCGCTGAAACGAATGTCTGCAAGCTCTATGGCTGTGAGACCTTTGAGGAGTTTATGGAGTTTACCGGCGGCAGCTTCAAGGGCATGGTACACCCCGATGAGCTTCACCGTATACAGAACCAGATACAGGCGCAGACGGTGTTCGGTGAAAAGCGCCATGACTACGTGCGCTACCGCATACTCACCAAGCAGGGTGAGGAGCGCTATATCGAGGATTTCGGGCATCTGCTCCACTGGCTTGACGGCAAGAGCTTTTTCTATGTGTTTATCATAGATGTCGATAAGAATGAGTTTTTCAACCGCTCACGCAATTCATTTGCCGAGGCTGAGATACTATCTCAGAACAACGAGACAGACGAGCTGACAGGGCTTTTCAATATGTCATTCTTCTACCATAAGATACAGCTCATGCTCAGCTCCTACGATGGCAGAAGGCGGGATTTTTCGTTCATACACTTCGATATACCAAACTTCAAGCTATATAACGAGCGCCACGGCTTCAAGCGTGGTGATGAGCTGCTGTGCGACCTTGCAAAGACTATCCGTGAGATATTCAAGGGCGCTACCGTTGCGAGGTTCTCAGATGACCATTTCTTCGTCTGCACAGGCGATGACAAAAACACTGTCATAGAAAAGGTAAAGCAGGTCAACAGGCGTATGCTGCTCAATGAAGATGTCAACAAAAAAACAAGGGTCAAGGCGGGTATTTACTTCCTTGATGACCGCTACGCCGAGGTGGGTCTTGCCTGCGACCATGCAAGGCTTGCCTGCAACTCAATAAAGGGCAGGCATGATATAAACTACTGCATCTATGACGAGATGTTAAGAGAGAGCCTAAGAAAGCAGCAGTATGTGGTAGACCATATCGACGAGGCTGTTGAAAACGGCTATATCAAGGTCTACTACCAGCCTG
>JAFYET010000083.1 GCA_017544125.1 Ruminococcus sp.
ATATACTGCTGCATCTCCTCGGTAGAGGGGTACATTTTTGATACCATATCAAGCACATCGTTTGGTGTATCATCAAGGCAGTGCGTGCTCTCGTAATGAACAGGCCTTGTCTTATCAATGCTCTTGATTAGCTCAGCACCCGCCTTAAAGTTCGTCCCCCAGCCGCTCTCGTTTCCGAGTGACCAGAAGATGACACAGGGGCGGTTTATATCTCTTGTCACCAATAGACGCTCTCTGTCAAGCACTGCCTCTCTGAAAAGTTCGTTTGATGCGCTGTATGCTATGCCGTTATATGTTCCGCCGTCTCTGTCCCACTTAAGGTTCTGATATACATTTACATTGCCGTGCATCTCAATATCGGCTTCATCTATAACATAGAAGCCATATTCGTCACACAGCTTATAAAACTCAGGGGCATTCGGATAATGCGATGTGCGTATGCTGTTGATATTATGCCGCTTCATAAGCACAAGGTCGGCTATCATCTTATCCCTGTCGCAGTAATAACCTGTATCGGGGTAGCTGTCATGTCGGTTAACACCAAGGAGCTTTATGTGTTTGCCGTTTATCCTGAATATGCCGTCCTTTATCTCAACCGTGCGAAAGCCTGCTTTATCGCAAATAACTTCACTCTCTGTCTTTATAAGAACATTATAAAGATATGGCTTTTCAGCACTCCATTGTTTTACATTTTCTACCTTTGCAGAAAATGGCTTACCCTCATCGGCTGCACCTTTGACGATAAGTCTGTCGCCGTCATATAGCTCGACCTCGGCGGATATGCCTTTGACAGACAGCTCAAAACTGCCGTCAGCAGCTGCATTTATGCGGTAGCTTTCAAGGCGATTTTTGGGGCGTTTTAACATATACACATCACGGAAGATGCCCGAAAGCCTGAATTTATCCTGATCTTCAAGATATGTGCCAAAGCACCATTTTAAAACCGCAACCGTTATCTCATTTACGCCCTCATTGAGATAATCAGTAATATCAAACCGCTCGACCGAATGTGACACCTGCGAAAAGCCTGCAAGAATGCCGTTTACATAAAGATAGAAGCAGCTGTCTACTCCCTCAAAGGTAAGTATTCTCCTCATTCCGTCAGGGGCATAGCTATACTCTCTCTTATACACGCCCACGGGTATATCATCGGGGACATAGGGCGGGTCAAAGGGTATAGGATAGCACACATTTGTATACTGCGGCTTATCATAGCTATGAAGCTGCCAGTTAGCAGGAACCAAAAGCTCGCCTGCGGGCTTTAGCGACACAAAATCATCGGGCAAATCAACTATGCTCTCATAATAGGTAAAGCCCCAGCTGCCATTTAAAAGCTCAAAGCGTGAGGAATCCTCTCTGTTATCCGACAGCTCATCTGTGAGTGAAAAGGGTATAAAGTAATTCACAGGCGGCAGTGTGCCTATATGTAGGTCACTGCCTGATTCGTGGTATATCATAAGGCTCTTTGGCGAGCCATTTGCAGCTATTTTTGACATATCCATATTATCACGCACCTTTTTTAGTATATGGCTATATTATATCAGCACACCGAAAGAATGTCAACAACAATAGTACCATGCTGTAACGATATGAGCGTTTATTCTTTAAAGCTGTAAATAAAAAACCTGCAAGCAACGGGATAAGTCTCCCTTTTTCCAAATTAAAACAGAAACAACACAGCCCCGCTTTATAGGCGGGGCGTGGTGATCATATCTTAGCCATATCTTCCTGCGAAAGCAGCTTGAAGCCGCCCTCGGTGAGAGCCTTGACTGCCCCCTCGTTATTATCTACACGGAGAATGAGGCAGGCAAACGACTCAGCAGGGTTTAGAAATGCTGAATACATATACTCAACGCTTATATCAGCCTTGTAAAGAGTTTCCATCATCTTAGCCATGCCGCCGGGCTTATCCTCAGCGATAACTGCAAGAACGCTTGTCTGTGAAACCACAGCGCTGTCTTTAAGGGCAGCCTTGGCTTTTTCGATATCACTGACGATTATACGCAGAATACCGAAATCGCTGGTGTCGGCAACAGAGATAGCTCTGATATTAACGCCGTTTTCAGCAAGTATGCCTGTGAGTGCGGAAAGTCTTCCGGGCTTGTTCTGTGCAAAGACCGATAGCTGTTTTACTGTCATGATGATAACCCCCTTATACGAGCTTTCTCTTATCTATTACTCTGACTGCCTTGCCCTCAGAGCGAGGAATGCTCTTGGGCTCAACAAGGCTGATCTTAGCCTTTATGCCGAGAATCTGAACGATATCAGCAGAGAGCTTGCGCTCAAGCTGCTCAATGCTTCTGATAGTATCATCAAACATACCGTCAGAAAGCTCGACCTTTATCTCGAATGTATCAGATGTACCTACCCTGTCAACTACTATCTGGTAATTAGGTGTAGCTCCGAAGTCTTTAAGAAGAACCGTCTCTATCTGCGACGGGAATACGTTAACGCCCTTGATTATGAGCATATCATCGCTTCTGCCCATAGGCTTGCACATCTTAACAAATGTTCTGCCGCAGGCGCATTTTTCTCTTGTGAGAATGCAGATATCCCTTGTTCTGTAGCGAAGCAGCGGAAACGCCTCCTTGGTGATGCTTGTAAACACAAGCTCACCCTTTTCACCGTCGGGGAGCACCTCGCCTGTCTCTGGGTTTATTATCTCAGCGATAAAGTGGTCTTCATTTATGTGCATACCCTTCTGGCACTCACACTCAAAAGCAACTCCGGGGCCGCTTGATTCTGTAAGACCGTAGATATCATATGCCTTGATGCCGAGTGACTTCTCTATCTGCTGGCGCATCTCCTCTGTCCAGGGCTCAGCGCCGAAGATACCGGCTTTAAGCTGAATATCATCGGGGGTAAGACCCATTTCAGCCAGTGTTTCACCTATATATGCAGCATAGGAAGGCGTACAGCAAAGAATTGTCGAGCCGAGATCCTGCATAAACTGTATCTGCCTCTCGGTATTGCCCGATGAAACAGGAAGTGTCAGACAACCGACCTTATG
>JAFYET010000084.1 GCA_017544125.1 Ruminococcus sp.
GATAAGTACGCTGTTGAAGGGCCGCACTATTTCCCTGATGATATGCTCACCGACCAGCCCGAAAAGGTAATAATGGCAGAGATAATCAGAGAAAAGGCACTCAATAACCTCAACGAAGAGATACCCCACGGCATAGCTGTAACTATCGAGAGCCTTGATGAGCGTGATTCAAAGTCGGGCGAGGCAATTCTTGACATAGAGGCTACCGTTTTCTGCGAGAGAGAATCGCATAAGAGGATAGTTATCGGCAAGGGCGGCAATATGCTCAAAAAGATAGGCTCTGACGCAAGGGAGGAGCTGGAGGAGTTCTTCCGGATAAAAGTCAACCTCAAGCTCTGGGTCAAGGTCAAGGAAGGCTGGCGCAACAGGGAAGGCATGATAAGGAATTTCGGGCTTTCCTTAAAATAACATACATAATCACAGATAAAACTGCCAAGACTAATAATACATACCACTCAGAAAGGCGGTCGTATTATGGATCACTGGCAGGAATTCTTAAAGACGGGGCTTGTTTCCGATTATCTTAACTATAAGCTGAAGGAAGAGAAAAGCGATGGCAAAAAACCTGATAAAATTCAAGGGTCTGATAATCAAGGAAAAGAGAATAGGTGATAACAAGCTCATAGTTGTGCTGACAAAGGAGCTGGGCGTTATAAGCATCTACTGCCGTGGCGGCTTCAAGCCTCAGTCGAAGAACTTAGGTGCTACACAGCTGTTTTCCTACTCTGAGTTCTGCGTCGATGAAAAGACCGAGGCAAACGGGCAGAAGCGCTATTACCTTGACAGCAGCACATCTGATACTATATTTTACAGGATAAGGCTCGATGTTATAAGCTCGGCACTTGCAAGCTATATCGCCGAGCTGCTCAATTACTGCGGCATTGCCGAGCAAAACAACGGCGAGGTGCTGCGCCTTACCCTTAATACCTACTACTCACTCAACAGCGACAGGCAGCCCCCCGAGCTTTTAAAGTCGATATACGAGCTGCGGCTGCTCTGCGAGATAGGTTACAGACCTAATCTTGTTGCCTGCAATAAGTGCTACCTCTATGAATCTGATTCGATGCACTTTAACATAAAAACAGGCAAGCTGCTTTGTGATGACTGTATAAGCGATGAAGACAGAAATAACGGCTATGACTTTGTTTTTGATAAGAATATGCTATACATCGTGCGCTATATCATGCTCAGCGATTATGATGAGCTGTTCAGCTTCAAGCTGTCAGACAATGCACAGAAAAAGCTCACCAAGTTCTCTGAGAGCTTTGTGAGCTACTATATAAAGGCAAAGTTCGTATCCCGTGATTTCTTTAAAATGATGAACCTGGTATGAAAGGAGTGTGCCGCATAAGGCGCATTAAATGAATAAATATTTTGAAACACTTGAACTACATAAAATACTGCAAAAGCTGAGCGAGCTTTGCTCAAACGCCGCATCAAAGCAGCAGGCGCTCACACTTGCGCCCTCAAACGACCTTGATACGGTAGTGCGTGAAGTCTCGCTTACAGATAATGCCCTGAGCCTTGCTATACAGTACGGCACACCGCATTTTATAAACTTTATTGATATAACGGCTATTGTCAGGCACGCAGATAACGGCGGTGAGCTGACGCTTAAAGAGCTTATCGAGATAAGGCGCTTTCTTTATCAGATAAGGGTGCTTGATGAGTGGCACTCACAGCTGAAGGAAGAATGCGGGCTTGAATTCCTGTTTGAGATGCTTTATCCTGACAGGTATCTCGAACAGCGGCTCGATGTATCAATTATCGATGAAAACAACCTTGCCGATGAAGCCAGCAGTGAGCTTGCATCTATAAGGCGAAAGATAGCAAGTGCCGAGCTGAAAATCAGAGAAACGCTTGATAAGATGATACGCTCAGCCTCCACTCAGAAATACTTGCAGGAGGCGATAGTCACCATTCGTGACGGAAGATACTGCCTGCCTGTAAAGACCGAGCACAAGGGCAGCATCAGCGGTATGGTGCATGATACTTCGGCAAGCGGCAATACGCTGTTTATCGAGCCTGCCGCTGTTGTTGAAGCAAATAATGAGATAAGGATACTGCGTGGGCGTGAGCTTGACGAGATAAGACGTATAATCAAGGAATTCTCATTTGAGATAGCCACACAGGGCGAAAAGCTCGTATCGAGCTTTGAGGCGGCTGTCAAGCTCAATGTCTATTTCTCAAAGGCTAATCTTGCCGCCGATATGCGTGCCTGCAAGCCCGAGATAGGCGATGACGGCATTATCATACTAAATAAGGCAAGACACCCGCTCATAGACCCCAAAAGCGTTGTGCCTGTTGACTTTACGATAGGTGAGGGCTACAGCTCACTTATTATAACAGGTCCTAACACAGGCGGTAAAACGGTCGTATTAAAGACAGTGGGGCTGCTCACACTCATGACGATGTGCGGGCTGCTGATACCTGTTTCTGACGGCAGCAGGATATCTGTTTTCCACGATATTCTTGTGGATATAGGCGATAAGCAATCGATCGAGATGAGCCTTTCTACATTCTCGTCGCATATGAACAGGGTAGTTGAGATACTTGAAACGGCTGATTTCCAGAGCCTTGTGCTTATAGATGAGCTGGGCTCGGGCACTGACCCTGTGGAGGGTGCGGCACTTGCCGTTGCTATAATCGAAAAGCTCCGTCAGAAGGGCGCTACGCTCGTTACCACCACACATTATCAGGAACTGAAGATGTATGCTATCGACACAGAGAGGGTAGAAAACGCCTCGTGCGAGTTTGACGTTAATACCCTTATGCCTACATATAAGCTGATAGTCGGCACGCCGGGCAAATCAAATGCTTTTGCCATTTCAAAGCGCTTGGGGCTTGATGATGATATCATAGCCCACGCAAAAGAGCTTGTGACTGATGAGAACAGGCGTTTTGAAGCAATAATAGACAATCTTGACAAGCTGAGGAGCGAGCTTGAAGAAAACAAGCGCAAGACCGATGCCGACAGAAAAGCTGCCGAAAGATTAAGAGCCGAGATAGAAAAGGAAAAGCAGGAGCTCGCACAAAGGCGTGAGCAGGAGCTTGAAAAGGCAAGAGCCGAGGCGCAGAGCATTGTAAACCGTGTGCAGCGTGAGAGTCAGGCACTCGTTGAAGAGCTTGACAAGGTGAGAAAAGCCAAGGAGAGCGAGGAATTCTCAAAGCTCGCACTCGAAGCAAGGCAGAAGCAGCGCTCGTCAATGAACAAGCTCTATTTAGAGGCAAACCCTGTTATTTCCAAGGACGATGACAGTTATGTGCTGCCAAGACCGCTCAAAAAGGGCGACAATGTAATAATCGCCGAATCGGGGCGCAAGGGGATAGTTGTAAACCCGCCCGATGCCAAGGGTATGTGCTTTGTGCAGGTAGGCGTTATGAAAACAAAGCTCGATGTCAAAAAGCTGCGCCTTGTAGAAAAACAGCAGGACACCAAACAGCCCAAAAAGAGAGGTACAGTATCTACCAAGGGTGTTGAGAGCCGCATGACAAGGCGTGTCAGCACAGAGCTTGACATAAGGGGCTATGCTTCAGACGACGGCATATATGCAGTTGATAATTTCCTCGATGCAGCCGTTATGTCGGGCATATCGCTTGTGACTATAATCCACGGCAAAGGCACAGGCGTGCTCAAAAACGCCGTAAGAGCGCATCTCAAGCGCCACCCACAGGTCAAGAGCGCCCGCCCGGGGCTTTACGGCGAAGGCGAGGACGGGGTCACTGTGGTGGAGTTGAAGAAATAAGTTTTTATTTCATATAATAAACAGGTGATAGGTAATGACCGTAAATCGTAAAAACAGAGTTCTGATAATTACATTGTTAGTGTTATCTATCTTAACGGCGTGTATAGTGGTATGCTTTGATCACAGCATAGAATTTAAAGAAATAGCTAACGGCAAGCTCGCTTCTGACAGTAGCGAATACGTATACTATGAGATAGTACGTGAAAATGATCTATCCGACATCTACAGATTCTCTGATGATATTTCAGAATATGATTTTGATTTTGACAATCATAGTTACATTATCTCGTTCAATTATGAAATAGTTGATTTATCGTATTCTTTGATATCGGGACCGATTTTTCATAGTTATGATCACTATGTTCCGAATGTCCGGCTATTGAGCACTAATGATAGTCTATGCCATATCTATGAGATACCTAAAATCAATATAGATATTGATCCTGATGATTATAAGAGGAATGTTTCTTTTGTATGAATACCAAAAAGGTTTTTATATGCATATTGATATCGCTCACTCTGCTTTTTGTATCATGCGGTAACACTGATAATAAAGACCCGAATGAGGAAGCTATACAAACCGGTGAGGATATAATTAAGTGCATAAAAAGCCAAAACGCAAATGAAATAAAGGATATGTTTTGCAGCTATGTGTTAAGTTATAAGAAAAACATTGAGAAAGAGATAGAGTCTGCATTTGCATTTATTGACGGCGAGATCGTGTCATATGATGAGCCGTTCCCGATGACAGTGGGCAGTCAAAAAGCCAAGAGCTACGGCGCACGCATTGACAATGTCAAAACGGATAAGGGAACTACATATACCATATCGTTCCATGGAGAGTTCAGAAATGAAAACGATAAAAGCGTCGAGGGTGTGCGCTATATCAAAATAATTAACGAGACTAAAAAAGCTCATTCATCCGACAAAATAGAGTATATGGCAGAGATAGGGTTATACGAGTTTTCTAAAGAGAAAATGGATGAGATATTTTAATCGTTTTGATGATCTTCAGCAGCATAGATTATTCGTTCTATGCTGCTGAATGTGTTCCTAAAAACAACAAGAGGAAATCATTGATGAAAAAGCGTTACAATGTATTTATTACTATTCAACTGATATGGAGTGTGTTTGCCTGCGTTTGGGTATTTGTTAATGGAAGAAACTCTGCCGACAAAGCACCCGAGAGCCTATTTATTATAGGTGCTATTGTAATGGGCACCATATTATTTGTTAATTTGCAGCCAATGCTTAAGCAGCAAAAATCTTCAAGCACGGCACGTATGATACTGGTGATCGGTTATGTTGTGGTGTTCACAGCTAATCTTCAATCATTAAAAGAGAGATTTGATCTATTATCTATCTCTTGTCTTATACTGTCGATTGCAGGTA
>JAFYET010000085.1 GCA_017544125.1 Ruminococcus sp.
GCATCGTCATCTGCCTTGAGCTCTGTCCATACATCTGCCCTGTCCTGAGCTTTTAAGAATGCAAGTGTTGTCTCGTCAGAGGGGAATATAGATGTAGTAGCGCCCAGCTCGGCACCCATATTTGTTATAGTAGCCCTTTCGGGAACAGTGAGTGTCTTGACACCCTCGCCGCAGTATTCAATTACCTTGCCGACGCCGCCCTTGACGGACATTCTCTTAAGCACCTCGAGGATAACGTCCTTAGCAGCCACCCAGGGGGAGAGCTTGCCTGTGAGGTTTACCTTTACTATCTTGGGGTAGGTGATATAGTATGCGCCGCCGCCCATTGCAACAGCAACATCAAGACCGCCTGCACCGATAGCTATCATACCGATACCGCCGCCTGTGGGGGTATGGCTGTCAGAGCCGATGAGTGTCTTGCCCGGTATGCCGAAGCGCTCGAGGTGTACCTGGTGGCAGATACCGTTGCCGGGGCGTGAGAAATATATACCGTGCTTCTTGGCAACAGAGCCTATGAAGCGGTGGTCATCAGCATTCTCAAAGCCCGACTGGAGGGTATTGTGGTCTATATAAGCCACAGAGCGCTCAGTCTTTACTCTCGGCACGCCAATAGCCTCAAACTCGAGGTAAGCCATTGTGCCCGTTGCGTCCTGTGTGAGCGTCTGGTCAATCCTTATGCCTATTTCTTCTCCTTTTCTGAACTCGCCGTCAACAACGTGAGCCTTAAGTATTTTCTCGGTAAGTGTAAGTCCCATTATACAACAATCCTTCCGTTTTAATATACACCTTTATTATACTATATTTGCAGGATGATGTCAAGGAAAATTCATTTTAGCAAAAAAGCGTATACAATTATTTTACATTGGCTCACGCCAATGTCAGTTAACAGGTAACAGGTAACAGTTGAGGTATATTGATTTATCCGCAAGCGGATAAATCGCAAGTTTTGCTTTGCAAAACATTGCCGCTTAAGCGCCGATGGATTTAAAATGGATAAGCCCCCTGACGAAAACCGTCAAGGGGCAGCTTATTATTCAATCTTCATTATTCATTCTTCGCTATTCATTACTTCTCTTCTCCCCTTGACAAATCGGCGGGGATGTGGTATAATCATATTAAAGGAAAAGTCCGAGCCTCGGGGGAGCTCCTACACTGCCCCCGATATTTAGCAGGACACCTTGTACAGTATTTTTGGTGTAAATGCACCGCCGATACCTTTAAAGGCTTCGGCGGTGCTTTACTTTTTATGAAAAAAGCTCAGCTATTTTTTCTTGTGAAAGATCAGGTAGCAGAGCGTAACAACAGCTACAAGCAAGTTTGCAAATGCAAACAAGCTCTCGTAAGTAACATAGTCTTGCATACTACCACCTCCTTGACCTTATTCAAGGAGCCGCCTATTCCTTTCGGATCTCGAACCGGTATTATTATAGCATATATTTTCTCAAAAGTCAACAACGCCCCCTGACGAAAACCGTCAAGGGGCTTAACTATTATAAATCAATATACCTCAACAGTTAACTGTTAACTGCCACAGGCGTGTATCTTCCCGTCGGGAGAAAGGCGGGCGGTGGTCGTTTTGCCGTTTCTTTGGTAGGTGAATACGACCGTGCCGTCTGTTATGTCAACGCTCTCGGGCTTGCAGCCACGCAGGCTCTTTATAAAGGCGAGTATGCGCTTTTGCTTATCGGTGTAGGTCTGAATATCATCAGATGTGAAGTACACGCTGCCGAAGAGGTCGTTTATGATGCCCAGCGCCTGTTTTTGTATGTTTGTGAGCTTGTTACCCTCATCACGCAGCAGGAACACATCGGGGTCGTTTAAAAAAGCCCTTTTATCAAGCTGGCGGCGGAATATGGTATTGAGCACCGAGTTCTTAGTTGACACCCGCTCTCGGTGGGTGAGCTGCATGAGCATATTGTCATTCCAGCTAAGCCCCACATCGCAGCCTATGCGGCAGTAATCGACCACGCCGAAAGCCGATGCAAGCGGCACGCCGCAGCCGAGTATCAGCTTGTCACCGCACAGCCGCCTGAGCATCTGCATAGCATCGTGCATGACCTCGCCCCTTGATTTGCCGAAATTCGGCACTATGCAGGCAGCGTAGAGGAAATCGAGCTTGACCATATCAAAGCCCCACTCACCCAGCACCGTGTCAAATACCTTTTCAAGATACCACTCTGTTTCGGGGGCGTATATATCAAGGGCATAGCTGCCCGACCAGTTGCAGCCCGCAGGCACAGGGTCGCCGTTTTTATCACGCAGCAGCATTTCCTTTCTGTGGCGGAAGATGTAGGAATTCTTCTCGCAGACAAAGGGAGCGAGCCATATCCCCGATTTGAGCCCACGCTCGTGAATCTTATCGCTTATAAACTTCATACCACGGGGGAACTTATCGGTGTTTATTTTGAGCCAGTCGCCGACACCCATCTGGTAGCCGTCATCTATCTGGAAAATATCCATACCGCCTGCATCGGCAACGCCCTCGAGGTCGTGCAGCAGCTTTTCCTCGGTGATATCCTGATAATGGCGGTACCAGCTGGTGTAGCCGGACATAGGCTTTGCAGGGCGGCACTTAATACTTGATAACTCAAAGAAACGGTCAAACACCTCATTCTCGCTGCCGCACAGAACGGCTATATCAAGGGCTGTGAAGGGTTCACAAAAGTCCCTGCCCTCGCAGTCTTTCTCAAAGCTCACCTCGCCGTCTTTTGACAGCACCCTTATCAGCGTAAAGCCGTCAGTTTCATTGAGCGAACCGAAAAGCTGAAAGTCTGCGCCGTTTCTTATATAGCCGTAGCTGTAGCCGTGAAAGTCCCCTGCCCTGCCGGAATAGCTTGTGAATGTATAGTCGCCGTACTTATCAAATTTATACTTCCTGACAAGGAATTCGGGTATATGGTCTATGCCGTGCATTTTTTCGTGTGTTTCGTACTCTCTGCTGTCTGTCCAGGACTGATAGCCGTTTACAAACACCCTGTCGCTGTCGGTCACTTTAGTTTTTGCGGTAATGGCAAGGGTATCAAAGCACATAGACTTTCTGCACAGCACATTCTGCACTATAAATTCCTTGCACTTGGGCTGAACCTCTAACCTTACCCTGCCGCCCTCGGTCATCAGCTGTGCGTCAAACTCATCTGTCACTATCCTGTCGGAGAACTGGTAGGTGCGGTCGCCTATACGCAAAGTCGCATAAAAATCATAAAGCTCTTTCATAGCTTACTCCTCCGTTTTATCAGCCGTGCCCTCAGCTATCACCGAGGTGACCTGTGTTTCGTTATATGCGCCGAGTATCAGCCCGCCTATAAGGCAGAGCACTGCGGCAGCTGCGGCGGTTATGCGCAGCCCTAAGCCGTTCTCGCCTATACCCTTTATTGATGTGAACAGCACCATTGCCAGTGCCTGACCCATCTTCATAGCGAATGTACGGGCAGCGAAGAACATACCCTCACGGCTCTCGCCTGTTTTAATGCCGTCAGCCTGTGCAACGTCGGCAACTATCGCCTGGGGCAGTATGCCGAGCACCGCCATTGGTATTGATGCAAACACAGCTATCATAATGCCGTTTACCATCTTGGGCAGCCCCAGCTTGCCTGCAAATGCCGTAAAGAGGAACACTAAGCTAAAGAATATGAATGCGCTCATAACCAGCTTTTTCTTGCCAAGACGCTTTGCGAGGAAATTGACAGGGGCGTAGAACACCAAGCTCATAGCCGTCATCGTCGCAAAGAGAATAAACGTCTTGTCAGCGCCGAGACCGATAAGTGTAGTGATATAGAACGAAAGCCCCGTCTGGAACATTGTGAGTGCTACCCAGTAGAAGATATCGGAATAGACGAACTTGCGGAATTCCTTGTTTGAGAATGTCTTTGCAAGGGAAGCAAAGGCGGGTGTCTCTGAGGGGGTGGTGTCGGCGTAGTCGCTCTCCTTTATCGTCAGCACGGGAACGAGCATACATACAGCCGCAACTGCTGCCAGTATGCCGATAGTCAGGCGGAAGGAATTTGCATAGCCGAGGCTGTCTTTAAAGAAGCCTGCGATATTCGGCACGAGGTATGAAAACGCCGTGCCCATAAAGAACGTTACCGAAATGTAGGTCGAAACATTTATCCTGTCCTTGGGGTCTTTACCCAGCTCGGGGAGCAGGGCGTTATAGGGGGTGCAGTATATAGTCATAAAAAGGTAGAAAAGCAGAAGTGTTACCAGCAGGAAACCGTTATTTATCCACGAGATGCTGCCCACGGGAGAAATGAATATAAGCACCGTCACCGCCGCAAAGGGAACAGCTATCGCACGCATAAAGGGTATGCGCCGCCCGTCCTTATGCTTGCATCTATCTGATTTTGATGCGATATACGGGTCAGTCACCGCATCGAAGAGCCTGCCTATCGCCGTTATAACGCCTATAACGGTAAGCCCCAAGAATATGCTGCCCTGAGTGATAAAGAGCTTCTGCCCCGCATCTATCTCAGAATCCTCCGGCATATAGAAGAACACCAGCCAGTTTGAAACTATGCCCGAGAGCATACTCCACCCCAGCTGCCCTATCGCAAACTGCCATAAAACCTTGTTAGTTACTTTTTTCATAGTATTTACCCCCAAACGTCAGTTAACAGGTAATGATTTGCGGTTTCACCGCTTTTTAAAATCCGTCCGCCGCAGGCGGACTCCTTAATTATGCATTTACTTGCGTATATAGTACAGCGCCATATCCACCATAAAGCCCAGCTCCTGCTCGCCGCCGGTGTCGGAGTCAAAGACCTTCCCCCGGGAGAATTTCTCGCTCATGAGCATAAGCGAATGGGTCACGGTGAGGTACATCAGCCCGAAGTCGATGTCGTCCTTGGCGGTGCCGTCCTTAACGCCGTCGAGGTAGGCGTTTTCAAACAGCGGGTAGAAGTCAAGTATGCTCGATTCATACTCGTGCATAGCCTCGGGGCTTATCTTTTCATTGACTGCAAAGCGGTCAAAGCTGTCAACAAAGCGCAGGAAATCCTGATGCGAGATATACAGCACCTTGAACACCTTCATAAGCTCGTAAAGCCTGTCATAGCCGCTTTTTTCGGTGAAGTAGGGGCTTTCAAACACCCCGTCGAACAGCGCCCTTATGCGCCCCCACAGCACAGCGCCCGCTTTTGCGACGATATCGCCCTTAGTGCCGAAATAGCGGTAAAGCGATGCAACGCCTATGCCGCACTTGTCAGCGATATCCGTCATCTTTATATCCTGCACATCGCCCTTTAACAGCAGCTCTGCGGCAGCCTCTATCGCCTCATTCATACGGTCGTTTTTGGCATTTTGAATAATTTTTTTATATTCCACTTGACAAACGCTCCTTTTTGTGATAGACTTACTATCAGTATGATATATATACTATCACACTTTTCCCGATTTGTCAAGTAGGCGGGAAATTTTTTAACAATTAGGACGGCTTGGGCGATACCATAACTGTTACCTGAATGAGAGAGAGGAGTAGTTCATCATGGAAAGAGCAAAAATGATATTTGAAAACGAAATGAGCAAGGGCGATGTGAAGAAAGCCTGCAAGAACAGCAAAAAGCTCGCTAAAAAACACGGCGATGACAGAGGGAAGGTATACCATTTAAGGGCTGAGGAGAACAGCGTTATAGGAGTACCCCTCGGGGTAAAGACGCTTGTTATGAGCGACACGCCGCTTGAGATAGATAAGAGTAAGAGCGTTATCATCGGCAATATAAGAATGGGCTTTGGGCATTACAGGATATCAATGGCGCTGGCATCGGCGGCGCACTCTATGGGCTACACTCCCTACTGGCTCGACCTCAACTCATTTGAGGGGACGGCTGCTACAAATATAATAAGCGCCCAGAACGAGCTTTATTCGCTCGGCTCACGCCTTTCGCAGAAGAGCTTTCTCTTTAACAAGCTGGTGTGGGAGCCTGTCAACACCGAGATGTTCCGCCGCCTTTCCTACAACTGCTCAGACCAGATGATGACCTCGCTTATGACAGGGCTTTACGCCGACCTGCCGAAGGACATTCCCTTTGTGGCAGCACACGCATGGCCTGCACAGGCGGCAGTTCACGCAGGGCTCAAAAACGTTGTCAATGCCATTCCCGACAACTGGCCTATGGCGCTGCACCTCTCCGAGGGGGCTGTGCATACAGTTCAGACACAGAGCTCGTATATGGGCTACAAGGTGCTGCGTGGCATGGACAAAAAGCGCCTGCTTAAGGCAATGCCCGAGGGCAGCGTTAAATACACAGGGCATTACATCGACCACGAGCTGGTGGCAAACATTGATGCCGACAACGCCCGCAGGCAGGCAAGAGCCGAGGCAGGGCAGCCTAAGAGATACCTGCTGACCATAGGCGGCGCAGGGGCACAGCAGGAGATATTCGTATCCATCATCAGGCAGCTGCTGCCCGAGATAAAGAAAAACAAAGCCGCACTCTTTGTAAACCTCGGCGACCATAAGGACGCATGGGAGAACATCCGCAAAAAGCTGCCCGACATAAGCGGGCTTATCCACGAGCATTATGACAACTTTGCTGAGACGAGCGGCTTTGCAGAGAGCGCCCTTGACGGGTATGTAAGCGGCATACACATATTCTTCCACAAGGACATATTCGCAGCAGTTTACTCGACAAACCTGCTTATGCGTGGGTGCGATGTGCTCATCACCAAGCCCAGCGAGCTTGCATTCTACCCCGTGCCCAAGCTGATGATAAAGCGTGTGGGC
>JAFYET010000086.1 GCA_017544125.1 Ruminococcus sp.
ACACGCATTGCCTGATAAACGTAGCTTCTGCCCGAGAGGGGGTCTCTGATAGCGCCGCCGAGACAGGTTGCAGCACCGCCGAAGGGCTCTATCTCTGTGGGGTGGTTGTGTGTCTCGTTCTTGAACATCAGCAGCCAGTCTTCATCAACGCCGTTAACGTCAACTTTTATCTTAACAGAGCAAGCATTTATCTCTTCACTCTCGTCAAGGTCTTTGAGAAGCCCTTCCTTTTTAAGTCTCTTAGCACCTATGCAGGCAAGGTCCATAAGGGTAACAGGCTTGTCTGTACGTCCTGCGTAGAGGTCTTTTCTTGTGTTTATATAGTCATCATATGTAGCTGCGATATAATCAGCGCCTATGTCAACGCTGTCGATTATTGTCGTGAATGTAGTGTGCCTGCAGTGATCAGACCAGTAGGTATCTATCATTCTTATCTCGGTAATGGTGGGGTTTCTCTTTTCGGTGTTCTTGAAGTAATCACGGCAGAATTTGATATCGTCAAAGTCCATAGCAAGACCAAGGCTTGTGAGCATTATTTTCAGATCATCATCTGTCGAGTAGATAAAGCCGTCTATGGTGTCAACTGTGGTGGGTATATCATACTTGATATCAAGGGTTTCAAAGGTGTCAAGGCTTGCTTCACGGCTCTCAACGGGGTTGATTATATAGTGCTTTATCTGAGCAAGCTCATCATCGCTGACGTTGCCCTTGACAATGTATATCTTAGCGCTCTTTACAGTAGGTCTGTTGCCGCCTGTGAGAAGGGAGATACACTGTGCGCAGGAATCAGCTCTCTGGTCAAACTGACCGGGGAGGTATTCTACTGCGAATATCTTCTCATCATTCTGAGTATCAGGCAGGCAGTCATAGGTCACATCAACGGCAGGCTCTGAGAAAACAACAGGTGTGGCAAGCTCAAAATCCTCCCTCGAAAGACCCTCGGCATCGTATCTGTTTATTATTCTTATAGACTTTAAGCCGCTCATACCAAGAGCAGACTTGATGTCATTAAGAATTGAAACGGATTCTACTGCATGATCCTTTTTCTTTTCGACATAAATTCTGTAAACGGACATTGAAAAACTCCTCCATTCAAAATAATGGTCATAGGTTAGAGAGCATACTCTGACAGTATACTCAATATAATTTTATTATACAACAAAAAACGTAACCTTGTCAACAAAAAAGGTAGGAAGATATCCAAATATTAAAAAAACAATTCGTGAACAAAAGGCTATTGCACAAGCACGCCATAGCAGCAGCTGCCGTCGTGGCTTGTTATCTTTACATCACGCATCTGCCGTCTTAGCGTAGTTTCGGGTGAAAGTCTGTCTATCTTTACAAGGGTATAATTATCGCTGTGCCCCTGATGATACAGGGGAGAGCTTTCCTTTTCAAACAGAACCCTTACCGTCTTGCCCACCATGCTTGCTAAAAAAGCTTCACGGCTCTCGCTTATCACCTTTGCCATTTCAAGCGCACGGGCGTGCTTGTTTTTTTTATCTACCTGCTGCGGCATTTTATCGGCAGGCGTGCCCTTTCTTCGGGAATAGGGGAATATATGCCCGTCAGCAAAGGCTATCTGCCTTGCAAAACTCAGCGCCTGCTCATGATCCTGCGCCGTTTCACCGGGGAAGCCAACCATTATATCTGTGGTTATAGCACAGTTATCAAAGCTCTCACGCAGGTTTTCCACAAGCTCGGAATACATATCAGTGTCATAATGCCGCTTCATAGCCTTTAGCGTCTTGTCACAGCCGCTTTGAAGCGAGAGATGAAAGTGCGGGCAGAGTTTGTCAAGGGCAACCATGCGCTCTATATCAGGTTTTGTTATCATTTCAGGCTCGACCGAGCTTAGCCTTACCCTGAAATCGCCCTCGAGAGTGCATACCGCCTCGATCGCATCTATCAGCCGTGTGCCGTTTTTAAGCTCTCTGCCGTAGCAGCAGAGGTTTATGCCGGTAAGTATCAACTCTTTATGCCCTGCGGCTATCAGAGCTTTTGCCTCGGTCTTTATCTCATCAAGGGGCTTAGAGCTGAGCTTTCCTCTTGCGTAGGGGATAGCACAGTAGGTGCAGTACATCTCGCACCCGTCCTGTATTTTTATGTAAGCCCGTGTCTTTGAGCCTGCGGCTTTGCTGCACATGGGCTCAATTGTATTGTCATCAAGCGTATTGACGGCAAATATCCTTTCACCCTCGGCTATATAGCGCTTTATCAGCGAAGGCAGCGCAGTTTTGTTCCTCGAGCCGGCAATTACAGCACATTCGGGCAGGATATCGGCGCTTTTTGCGGTCTGCGTCATACAACCCAAAGCACATATAATGCAGGAGGGGTTCTCCTTGGCTATTTTTCTGATAAACTGCCTGCATTTTGAATCTGCCGATGAAGTCACGGTGCAGGTGTTTATAACAGCCACATCGGCGCTTTGATATTCATTAGTCGTCACAAAGCCCTCGGCTGTCATCAGCTGCTCTATGCAGTTAGTCTCGTATTGATTGACCTTGCAGCCAAAGGTCATATAGAATGTTCTCATATTTTACCTCATTTTTGTCGCTTTATCTCACTGTGGTATATGTACAAAAATCATCAATATTTATTGTGCAATATGCATATAAAACGGATTGGCGATTTGTTTCTATTGACTATTATACTATATTTTATTTTTTTTTGCAAATATCTCTTGACAAATCGTGTTTTTTGATTATAATAAAAGCTGTAGACAGAAGAAGAAACTACAAAGACAAGGGCAGGAAGCCCAAACCTATTGACAGGAGGAATTTATTATGACAAAAAAGAAAATCATGCTCGCTTCTATCGCAGACGTTAAGAAGTTCGTAAGTGTTGTATCCATGTACGATTTTGAGGTAGACCTTTCTTCTGGCAGATATGCAGTTGACGCTAAGTCGATAATGGGTATATTCTCACTTGACCTTTCTAACCCCATCACTCTTACAGCACACACAGATACTCCTGAGAAGTTCTTCGCAGAGATCAAGGACTTTATCGTAGAGTGATAAACAAGATCCAATAAACATTAAGCAGCAGATCACAGCGGTCTGCTGCTTTTTTGTATATTTGAAAAGCCCCCGGAATAGATTATTACAAAAGGGGGCTATATGAATGATAAAGAAGATGATATGCCTTGTAATAACAGCATTGCTTGTGATAACAGGAGCGGGCGGTAACTGCGGCAGAGTGGTGGCGGAAGATGAGTATAAGAGCTTTGATGAGCTGTTAAGCGCCTGTAATGAAGAGTGCATAGCCGTGTATGAAGCCAATACAGGAACGCTTTTAGGGGGCAAAAAGGCAAATGACAAGCGCTGTATCTCACACCTGACAAAGCTGATGACAGCGTTGGTGGTAAATGACAACATAAAAAGCGGCAAAATAGGGTACGATACAAAGCTGTGTACCTCAGAGTACGCAAACTCAATGCAGGGCGTGCAGATATGGCTCGATGTGGGGGAGGAGATAGCGGTAGATGAGCTTATCAAGGCTATAACCATTAGCAACGCCAACGATGCGGCGGTTGTGCTTGCGGAAGGGTGCTGCGGCAGTGAGGAGAAGTTTGTCAGCAAGATGAATGAAAAGGCAAAGACCCTCAGAATGACAAAGACGAGCTTTGCAGATTGTACG
>JAFYET010000087.1 GCA_017544125.1 Ruminococcus sp.
ATAGAAACTAAACCTTGTGCGCCACCATTAATTAGTGCGTTTGCTACCGCTTCGCCAGAGAATCCCGTACTTCTAACGGTACATAACAAATTTTCACTTGTACCGGCTACTGCAATTCCGCCAAACAGTAAAGCGTTTGACGAGCTTTCATCATCTTTGCTGCTATTATCAGATACCGTGCTTTCTGTCTTAACAGCGGAGTTGTTGTCTGCTATGCTGCTTGCAGCCTCTGAGCTTGTATCGGCTGTGCTTTCAACTGTAGATGTATCATCTGATGATTCGCTGTCTATGCCGCTTGCTGTGTCATCAATCGAGCTGTCATCAAGTATAAGGGCAGCGGTTTCTATCGGTATCTCTGTTCCGTCAGGCAGCTTTGCGCTTTCTACTGCTTCGCCGTTGTAGTATTGCCTTACGCTCTTTACTTCAATTACTGTCGGGTCGCCCTCATCAACGCCGTCAATGACCATTTCAAGCGCCTGTAGTATATTTATGCCGTATGGCTGCTCCTGCGCCAGGCAGAATTTGCCGAGATCGCATACAAGAGTATACTCACCGTCGCCGTTGATAACATAATCGGAAGTGCCCTTAAAATCACTGAACCCAAACCAGTTGCCCGAGTCATCATACCAGGTGATAAGCGCACCCCAGCCTACGTTGAATTCCTTGCCCGACCAGTTTGATATCTCAAAAGTCACCGCAACTGCTGCAATATCGGGCTCGCCTGTGTCTTCAAACAGGTTAACTTCATTAAAAGGCTGTATTACCTTTATCCAGTTCTGCCCACGCTCGGTATCTGCATCTTCTTCAACGCCCGAACCGCCGTTTTCATCTGAGCCGATATCAAATTTGTGTACTGCATCGGTGGGTGTCAGCTCGGTCATGGCACTTGCTTCTAATGTCATAAGTAAACCTATCATTGCTGCGACGGCTGATGATATTATTCTTTTTATAGTCATAGTATATCCCTCCGTATTAGTCTGTTGCCGTGATATCTTGCTTATATTATATACCTATTGACAAAAATGTCAATAAATGATAGTATATATCTATAACGATAGTATCATCAAATTGGAGGCTGAGGGCTATGTTTTTCTGTGACTATCCTATCATAAGTGATGAGAGCGGTCTGCCGCTTTACCTTGTAAATATGGGCAAGCATACCTGCCAGCCGAGAACTGTTAGAGAAAACGGCTTTCCCTATGCGCAGATTCTTTACTGCACTAAGGGCAGCGGCGTGCTAAAGCTCGGCTGTGAAGAAACGCAAATACTCCCGAATACGGCTGTTTTTCTGCCACCGGATTGCCCGCATGAATACTACCCCGCAAGTGATGATTGGGATATCCACTGGGTCGTTCCCGACGGCTATGCCTGCAAGCAGCTGCTTGAACATCTTGGGCTGAATAAGGCTATGAGCTTTGAGCTTGAAGATATCACGCTGCTTGAGCATTTCTTTTCGATGATGCATCAATCCGTCAGGGGCGACCCTATCAGCGGCAATCACAGGGCATCGGGCTATTTGTATAATTTTCTCATCGAGCTGTCACGCCTTAAGAATATGCGCAGCAGAGTTAAAACTTCTAACCGTGCTATAACCGCCGCACTTGATCATATCGAGAACTGCTTTACCCAAAAGATAACTATGGAGGAGCTTTGCACCGCCGCAGGTCTTTCAAAACAGCAGCTGTGTCGGCTTTTCAGGCGCTACCTTAACTCCCGCCCAATGGAATATGTCGCCAAAAGACGTATCAAGGCTGCGAAAGAGCTTCTGTCATCGACAGACCTCTCCCTCGAAGATATCGCCGAAAGGGTAGGCTTTTGCAGCGGCAGCTATTTTTGTAAGCTGTTCTGCCGTTATGAGGGCATAACACCCTCACGTTTCAGGCATATATGAAATAAACGGACTATTGTCAGCTGCAATAGTCCGTTATATATTTATTGTGTGATCAATACCCCGTCAAAGAACCTTTCCTGAAAATCGATCAGCTTTAGGATCTCTTCCTTGCTGAAACTGCCTGTCATATCATCTGGCGTAACTATCCATTTGTCCTCGATATCGTTGTATCGGTGATATACGGCGATAACTGTTCCTTCAAAGCTCTGTACTGGCTCATTTACACCAAGAATATATACATCCTGTCCTGAGCCGTCTCCGCCTGTTACACCGTTCACATAGCCGTAGTTTATCGGGTATATCAATTCAGCAAACCTTGGGTGTGCTTTTCCAAGTGGTCTGTCTACGGTACAGTTGACCTTACTGCCTATAATGCCCGAATAGTCAAGCGGCGCTGCTTTTTTGTGTATAGCCGCTTCAATGAAATAGTGCTTCTGGTTTTTCCAACTGCCGTCGGTGAAGCAATCATCTACGTGCCGTACACTTATCAGCTTAAAGTCTGAAAACAACTCGTTTATATTGCATTTATCCGCAAAGAAATGCGGCACACCCTGCTCGGGACCGTCTGTTTTTAAGAGAGTGTTTTCATCTATCCTCGGCAGGTCGGCTTCAACATAGCTGTATGTCTCTTTCGAGCAAAGCGTCATAAATACTACACCATTTGGCTTTAATACTCGCTTTATCTCTGCAAGCAGATTTTTCATTCCTGCGGTGTCGCAGTGCCCTGCCGAATGCATGGCAAATACACAATCAAAGGCATTATCATTAAACGGCAGCTCTGTCATATCAGCCACCTTTGAGAGAATGTCAACTTCCTTTTCCTTGCAGGCTTTTCTTAGAAAACCGATCGCCTCGCTTGAAATGTCAATAGCCGTGACCTTGAAGCCCATTTCGGCAAATAATAAAGCGTGCCTACC
>JAFYET010000088.1 GCA_017544125.1 Ruminococcus sp.
ATACCCGTCCTCATCACGGTAGGCAGTGTCACCGGTGTGGTATACGCCGTCATGCCATGCCTTGTCGGTAAGCTCCTGATTGCTGTAGTATTCCTTGAAAAGCCCCTGCTTTTTGCCCCTCTCAGCGTGAATGACTATCTCGCCAGTTTCGCCCGTCTTTACAGTGTTGCCATGCTTGTCAACAAGGTCAAGGTCATACATGGGCGAGGGCTTGCCCATTGAGCCTGCCTTGGGCTTCATGCCGTAGAAGTTCGCAATAGCTACGCACATCTCCGTCTGCCCGAAGCCCTCCATAAGCTCGAGCCCCGTGTACTCCTTCCAGCGGTTGAACACCTCGGGGTTGAGGGCCTCGCCTGCAATGGTGGAGTATTTGAGCGACGAGAGGTCGTATTTTTCAAGCCCCGCCTTAATAAAGAAGCGGTACATGTTAGGCGGTGCGCAGAATGATGTGATGTTGTATTTTTCAAGCACCGACAGCAAATTGTCGGGGTTGAACCTGTCAAAGTCATAAACGAACACGGTAGCACCCACCGCTATCTGCCCGTACATCTTGCCCCACGCGCACTTAGCCCAGCCTGTTTCCGAAACTGTCAGGTGAACGGAGGTCTCGTCAAGGTGATGCCAGTGCTTTGCGGTTATGATATGCCCTGCTGCCAGCGAATGCTCATGCAGCACCATTTTCGGGTAGCCCGTCGTGCCTGATGAGAAGTATGCAAGCATCGGCTCTTCCACCTTGGTGGGTATGCGCTCGAGGGTGTCGGGGTATTTCTCTATCTCGGTGTCAAAGTTAGTCCACCCGTCACGGTCATATCTTGTAATAAAGCGTTCTGCCATGCCGTCATACTCTTCAAGCGCACGGTCGATGTGCAGTGTTACGTTATCCTCATGGGTAGCGAATATGTATTTTACATCAGCCGCCTTGAAGCGGTAAACATAGTCCTTCTTCATAAGCTGGCTCGTTGCGGGAATGAGTATAGCCCCTATCTTGTCAAGGGCATAGGCTATGAACCAGAACTGGTAGTGGCGCTTGAGCACAGCCATTACCGCATCGCCCTTTTTAACGCCGTGGGCTATGAGCATATTTGCCGTCATATTCGAGTAGCGTTTAAGGTCGCTTAATGTGAACTTCCTCTCCTCGCCGTTTTCGCTGACCCAGTAGAGCGCCACCTTGTCGGGGTAAAGCTCAGCCATTTTGTCTATAACATCATACCCGAAGTTGAAATCATCAGGCAGCTTTAATTCAAACTTGTTTATAACACCGTTATCATCAAAGCCTTCCTCAACGAATTGCTTGTAAAACTCACCTATCTGCATATATCACAGGTCTCCTATCTATTCTAAATGGGGGATGCCCCCATACCCCCACGCAGACCCACTCGGGGTCAGCTAAGGGGCATTGCCTTTTGCCTCTTTTGTCTAACCTATTTTTTTGACAACTGTATTTCTTTTTTACACTTGTCTAAAATATCATAACCTATGATACCATTATAGGGTGAATATTGATAGATAAAAATTTGAACATATTGTAAACAATAGCCTCACCCCCTACAATATCACCTTTTTCACCCCAAAATACAAATATCCCCGCAGATCACTCCACGGAGATATATACTATAATTACTATATTACTTCTTAGCCTTCTTTGACAGCGGCACCTCGTCAAAATCTCTGAACACCCACATCCAGCCGGTCTCGCCCGACTCGAAGCTGTATGTCTTCTTGCCTATCTTTATCTCAGTTCTGAAATGCTGGCAGGAGCGCACGCTGGGGGTCATGCACTGCATATAGTGCCCCTTGTAGCCGAGTATGGTGAGCATCTCGGCAATTGCGCCGTTGTAGCTGTTGCACTGTCCTAATTTCTGTACAGTAACATTTGCGAAATAGCCGCCTGCGTTTGCTGCATACTTGTAGTCATACTCGTTGTTCTTGTTTATCCAGTTTATGGTGTAGAGCAGCTTCTGGGCATCTGTCCAGCCTGACTTGAAGTGCTCCTTTGCAAACTTCTCATAAGCCGCCCTGCTTGCCTCGCTGACGTATGACTTGGTCTTGGTCGAGGTTATCGCACCCGTCTTCTTGTCTGCCGAGGTTATGTATGTGTAGTAGTAATTCGGCGCATTGTCAGCCTTTGCCTTGGGCAGCATCTTTGAAAGCAGCTGATACTCGTCGCTGAATGCGCTTTCAAGCTCTGCCATATCGTAGTAAGGCTCCTTAGCCTTGAAGCACTTGGCGTATGCCGTGCCGTTGCCTGCCGAATCCTGGTTGAAAGGTCTTACACAGAAGCGGTAGCCCCTGCTGTAACCCGAATCAGTCTCACAAAGCGCCTTTTTCTGACCGCTGAGCACATTGTACATACCAAATGTCATGCTGGTCTTGTCGGGGTCTTTTATAACTGCGAGCTTTTCCCACTTTTCGTCATAGGCGTTATATATGTATATAACATAGCCCATGCACTTGGTCTTGCCCCATTTGAGGGTTACCTTTGAGTCTTCGCCGTAGTAATAACCGCTGCCGAGCTTGACCTTTATGCTCTTTATCTTGTATTCCTTTGAGCTTACAGGACCCGTTATCGCCTTGAAAGCCTTGCTCGATTTGCCCCATACCTTGCTGCCGTCACTGTTATAATTGTATGCCCTTACTTTAAAGGTATACTCCGTGTCAGCTTCAAGCCCGGTTATCTTGCCGCTTAAGTCTTTTTTCCCGAAGTCGGCAGCCTTTTTATACTTGCCGTCTATAAGGCGGTATACCCTGTAGCCCTCAGCATTGCTTGCAGCTTTCCATTTGAGCGTTACAGATGTGCTGTTTGCGCTGTATTTCTTCACCTTGACCTTTGAAGGTGCCACGCCCTCATTCTCGGGGGCTGCCTTTGCGCTTACCCTGACAGGCTGCTCAAACACGCCTGCTTCGTTCATCATCGGCGCACCCGCCGACATAAGCATCACTGCGCACGCTGCGAGCGATACCGCTCTCTTTTTAAGTTCCATGAATAAATACTTCCTTCCTTATTATAAATGCGGTCATTGCTTATTTTGCCTTCTTTGAAAGCGGCACCTGATCGTATTCTCTGAACAGCCAGTACCAGTTGCCCTCGCCCGTTTCAAAGCTGTAGGTCTTTTTGCCTATCTTTATTTCCGTTCTGTAATGCTGAGGGCCGCCGCCTGTCCACGACGTGTGATCCATGCATTGCAGATAATACCCCTTATAGCCCATTATTGACAGCATCTCGGAGATAGCGCCGTTGTAGCTGTCGCAGGCACCGAGCTTCTCCTCCAGCACGTTTTCAAGATACTGGTCATAGCCCGCCTTGCCGTAATAATCGTATTCTATGTTTCGGTTTATCCAGTTGAGCGTGTAGAGTATCTTCTGCGCATCTGTCCAGCCCGACTTGAAGTGCGCCTTTGCAAACTTTGCATATACCTTTTTGCTCTTGTCGCTGACATAGTATTTCTGCTTTACCGAGCTTATCTCGCCGGTTTTCTTGTTCTTTGAGGTGGTGTAGAAATCATATGAATCCGTCGCCACGCCCGTCTTTGCCTTTGGCAGCATCTTTGCAAGCAGCTTGTATTCATCACCGTAAAACTCCTCAAGCTCTGTTATGTCATAGTATGCCTCGCTTGCCTTGAAGCACTTGGCATATGCCTTGCCGTTTCCTGCCGAGTCTTTATTATAAGGTCTTACACAGAAGCGGTAGCCGTTGTTTGCCCCCTGCCCTGCATAGTTAAGAGACAGCTTCTGCCCCTTTGCCAGCGTCTGACCGTAGAAGGTGAATTTAGTATTATCAGCGCCCTTTACAGCTGCGACCTTTTCCCACTCTTCATAAATAGAGTTATATACATACAAAGCATAGCCTGTGCAGTCTGTCCTGCCCCATTTTAATGTTATCTTCTTGTCGTTCATGCCGTATTCGTTAACAAACGGCTTGACGCTTACGCTCTTAATCTTGTATGCCTTATTGCTTACAGGTGCAGTGGTCGTAACATACGCCTTGCTTGTCTTGCCCCAGATGGTGTTGCCGCCTGTGTCTTTTTTATAGCCCCTTACTTTAAAGGTGTAGCCGGTGTTTGCCTTAAGCCCTGTCACTTTAAGGCTTAAGGTGTTTGCACCAACGTCCTTTACCTTTTTATATTTGCCGCCTTTGAGCTTATATACCCTGTAGCCCTTGACACCCGGTATCTTTTTCCACTTAATGGTGACAGAGGTGCTGTAGGCGCTGTAGCTTTTGATAACAGCCTGTGCGGGTATCTCACTCTCAGCGGCAGCCTTTGCGCTTGCCCTTACAGGCGGCTCGAACACGCCTGCGCTGTCCATAATCGGCGCACCCGCCGACATAAGCATCACAGCGCACGCTGCAAGTGATACCGCTCTCTTTTTAAGTTCCATGAATAAATACTTCCTTCCTTAGTCAAAACAAGTCACGGCTGTAAAGCCTGCCAAAAGGGTTACAGCCTATATCCAAATTTTAACCTTTCTGTAATTATATCATATGGCACACCGTCTTGTCAACCTAAAATGTACATTTTTGTGTACTATAATATGTTTAAACAATCAACTTTTGTGTAAGTTTCACCAAAGCAGCGGCATTTTGTTTGCAGTGCATTATTATTATCCAACAAATATTATAAAATTCAAGATATTGTATTGACAAACAATATTATACGTGATATAATATTGTTACAGACAAAGAATAAGACATTTCAGATGATTCCTGCGTGGCAGAGATAAATAATATGAGGAGGTTTGACTATGGGCTTTCCGATAAGTGCGGCGCTGCTCGACTCAATGGTGCTCGCAATAGTCGAAAAGGAAGATACCTACGGCTATGAGATAACGAGAAACTTAAGAGAAGTTGCAGATGTCAGTGAATCGACCCTATACCCGGTGCTCAGGCGATTGCAGAAGAATATGCTGCTTGAAACATATGACAGGGAGTATATGGGGCGCAACAGAAGATACTACCGGGTAACGGCGAAGGGCATAACGGCTCTTGATGATTACAAGAAAGAGTGGAAGCACCACAAGGAAATGGTCGATAAGATACTTGACCAGTGATTGTATTGGAGGAGAAAAGATATGAACAGGACAGAATTTATGAGCGCCCTTGAAAAACGCCTTATGCCTCTGAGCGCTGAGGACAGGGAGGACGCATTAAGATACTACGATGAGCTTTTTGACGAGGCAGGTCCCATAGACGAGCAGAAGATACTTGCTGACCTTGATGACCCCGACACGATAGCGAGGCAGATACTTTCTGACAACGGCATTGACCCCGACGGCAGACCCGAGTTCATGATCGACGAGGCTGTTCGCCCGCAGCAGGGCGGCGCACAGGGCGGCAATCAGGGCAGCATACCCACCTTTACCGAAAACCTCAAAAAGGATATAAACAACATGAGCGACAGCACAAGGATAGTGCTCATCATCGCAATAATAGTAGTCACCTTCCCTATCTGGGGCGGCATC
>JAFYET010000089.1 GCA_017544125.1 Ruminococcus sp.
GCTATATCCTCACCGAACTTCTTGTGGCAGGATTCACGCCCACGCCTGTAATCATCATCGTCCATACAAGGCAGGTCATCGTGGATAAGCGAATATGTGTGTACAAGCTCGATAGCGCAGGCACTGCGAAGTGCTTTTTTGATATCACCGCCGCACAGCCTGCAAAACTCAAGGGCAAGCACAGGTCTTAGCCTTTTTCCGCCCGCATTCAGCGAATAGCTCATGGCTTCACATACGCTCTCGCTTCCCTCAGGGCTGACGCTGCCAATCTTTACAAGCTCGGAGTTTATCATGCTAACGTATTCATCAAGCCTGTTTTTGTATTCCTCACGCATCTTCCTGCTCCTTTGAACTGTCAAGTATCTTTACCTGCTGCTTGGCATCTTCCAAAGCCTTTTTGCACTCAGCACTGAGAGCCACGCCCTCCTTGTAAAGCTCAAGGGCTTCATCAAGGGGCAGCTTGTCGTTGTCAAGCGAGGCGATTATCTCATCAAGTCTGTTCATTGATCTCTCAAAACTCATTTTGTTATTCCTTTATCTCGTTTATTGTTCTAACCTCGGCTGTGATAACAGCATCTTTTATTCTTATATCAACACTGTCACCTGCCGATATATCGCTTTTATCGTAAATCACCCTGCCGTTTTTGCTGGTGATAGAATATCCTCTGTCAAGTACGCCGAATGGGCTTAGTGCTGTTAGCATAGCATGATTTTTTATCAGCCTGCTCTCGGCACCTTTCAGCTTGCTCTGCATAGCAAAGCCAAGACGGTTTGTGCGCTTTTCAAGCTCACTGTCAAGCCTTTCGAGCCGCCTTACCGGTGAATAGCTCTTTAGCTGCGATATCTTTTCGTTAAGTGCTGCATTCTTTCGCTCAATAATATGCTCAAACGCCGTATTAAGGCGCTTTTCAAGCAGTGATACAGCCGATATGATCTCTGATTTGTCAGGTGTGCATATCTCAGCCGCCGCCGAGGGTGTGGGCGCACGCATATCAGAAACATAATCAACTACTGTCGTATCAGTTTCATGCCCCACAGCCGTAACTATCGGCGTATTGCAGCCATGCACAGCCATAGCAACGCTTTCGCTGTTAAACGCCATAAGATCTTCAGCCGAGCCGCCGCCCCTTGTGAGAATAATGGTATCAGCGCCGCTGCTGTCAGCCTTTTTAAGGGCGCTGCATATAGAATCAGCCGCCATAGCCCCCTGCACAAATGCAGGATAGACCTCTATCTCGCACACCGGGAAGCGCCTTTTTGTAACGCTTAATATATCTCTCAAAGCCGCCGCATCTGCCGATGTAACAACGGCTATCTTCTTAGGCACTAAGGGAATTGGCTTTTTGTTCTTTTCATCAATTATGCCGTTGTCAAGCAGCTTCTTTTTCAGCTTTTCAATGCCGTCATTCACAGCGCCTGCACCCATTGGCACAAGTTCGGTGACAACTATCTGAAATGCCCCGTCACGCTCGTAAAGCTCTACGTTGCCGACAGCCAGCACGTTCATTCCGTCCTCAGGCTCAAACTTAAGCCTTGACGCATTTGATTAAAACATCACAGCTTTAACCTGTGACTGTGCATCTTTCAGCGTAAAATACAGATGCCCCGATTTGAAATGGCAGACAAAATTTGATATCTCGCCCTTAACAGCAACGCCCTTCAGCTTTATATCAGATGATAGCTTGAATGAAACATACTTATTCAGCTGTGAAACGCTAAGTACAGATGCCATCAGCCTATCAACCCTCTCTTAATTGCAGAATATACAGCAACGCCGCAGGCATTGTCTCTTGAAAACTCACCCTCGCAGAATACCCGCTCGGCGCTTTCAAGGCTGCTTCTTATCATGCTGTTTGACATAACGCCGCCTGCATATATAACGGTCTTTTCGCCGTATTCTTTATAAAATGCCTCTGTCAGGCTCTTGATGCTTTCAAGCACATAGTCAATGCAGAATCCGGCTATATCCTCTTTGGCACAGCCCTTTGAAAGCATATCCTTACACTTATTCTCCAGCCCCGAGAGCGAGCAGCCAAGCCCTTTTACCGAGGGCTTTATCTTATAGCTCTTATCACTTTTGACAGCAAGCCTTTCAAGCTCCTGCCCACAAGGGAAAGAAAGCCCGAGCATAACGCCGCACCTGTCTATCGCCTGCCCTGCCTTTAGGTCATCAGAGCCGCCTATGCGGTTGATTTTAAGTATGCTCTCATCATCGGGCTCACAATATAGCAGATCGGTAGTGCCGCCGCTTACATGAAAAGCGGCAAACGGCTTTTTATCCCATATAAGGTCAAAGCGCTGTGAGCTGTAAATCGCAGCAAGTATATGCCCTATCTGATGTGATGTCTTATCAGGTGTAACACCTACGACCGCCCCGAGAGAATCTGCAAAACCCTCGCCCACAAGAAAGCAGGGCATATATGAGCCCTCTTCAAGCCTTGGCTTTACAGAAACACCTATATGGTCAGGAACAAATCTCCCCTGCGCCATAAGCCTTTCCATGATAAGCGGCAGCTGCTTTGTGTGGTGAAACACCGCCTCTGACTGCCTTACACCCTTCTCGCCCTGTTTGACAGGCAGCAGTATCTTGCTTTGCTTCACAGACATATCATCTGTATCAAGCAGCGTTGCTGAGGTGGTGTAGTTGCTCGTGTCTATGCCTAATACCTTAGCCACCCTGAGCCTCGTCACTTCTTGAATATGCACCAAGCACGCCGTTTATAAACGCAATATCCGCCTCCTGCGCATACTTGCCCGAAAGAGCAACGGCCTCGCTTATTGCAACGTTTATCGGCACCTTATCATCATATCTTGCTTCGTATATGGCAAGGCGCAGCAGAGCAAGGTTTATCTTGGGTATCCTGTCGATAGTCCTCTTATTGCTGAAACGTGCGATGACCTCATCAAGCTCGTCTGCCTTTTCGATTATACCCTTGAAATTATGTATTACCTCATCGTTAAGCGTAAGGTCGCCAATCTCCTCGGCTAATGCAACGATATCATCGGGGCTGTCATCCCTGAACATTTTCTCAAAGGAAAGGATAAAGACCGATTCTCTTACTTCTCTTCTGTTTACTGACAAGCAAAACACTCCTTATTACTGTGAAAACTCAACATTTGCTATTTTAACATTTACCTTGGCTAC
>JAFYET010000090.1 GCA_017544125.1 Ruminococcus sp.
CACGCTCGGGGAGTGAGAGAGCTTGATTTTAGCGAACAGCGCTCGGGCGGCCGTTTCCCCTCCGCCTGCTTCGCAGGCACCTCCCCTAAGGGGAGGTTGGTGCGCCTCGCTTCGCTCGGCTCCTGCCGCCTATCGGCGGCAGCCGCAAAACGGTCTCAGCGGCTACGCCGCCTCGACATTTGCGGCGGGGCGGCGAACAATTCGTTCTTTAGAGGGCTGTTGTAATCGGGGCGTTGTGATACTTTTATTACTTGTTCGCCGCCCTTGCGCCTACGGCGATGGGACTCTGTCCCAAACCCTGCTGGGGCTCTGCCCCCGTCCCCGCAAGCCCTTTTTGAGGAAAAGGGCTTGACCCCAAAACCTTTTTGTGTTTTTGTTCCCCCACAACTCCCAATTTCTTGCATAATCGCTCCCCACACATGACTAACATTTGATATTTCGTAAACATTATCAAATTGTTCACGACATTTTAATTATTTTATGTTATAATACTGATAGTCAAACTATCAAAAGAAGGGAAGGGTCATTATGATGTTTGATGAAGTGCTGAGCACGCTGGGGGTCAAGGGCGATTCGCCCGAATGGAAGCGTGCAAAGACTCAGCTTCATATAAATCTCGGTGTCGATACCGAAAAGGCTGATTTTATCGGCGGGCAGGCTGTGAGGTTTTGCCAGAAGACGATAAGGGGTGCTGTTGAGATAGGCGAGCGTGAGGGCTTTGCTTTCGGTATGCCGGGCGGCGTGCTGGTGGTATGCCCCGCAGTTGACGATATGCCGCTGACGGTGAATATCGAAAAGAAGCTCATAAGAGTTGTTGAGGCGGAAAGCAAGCTGCTCAAAGCCTCGGTCAATATCAAGACCAATGACGATCTGTATGAGCTGCGTGTGCCCAAAAAGCAGGTGGCGGCGCTTGAAAAGCTGGTAAACAAAGTAAGGAATACGTGACGGCGGGCTGTGCGGTAATGCTGCACGGCTCGTTTTGCTTTTTATTATATAGTGCAGGTAACAGGTTACAGTTAACTTGTAATACCCGGGGCTTGACAAAAGGCTTTAAATGCTGTATAATATTATTTTGAGATATTGTCTAAAAAATCTATTTAGGAGTTGATCATAATGGCAGAAAACAAGAGCCGTACAGTATCTAAGGCAGGTTATGCGAAATTACAGGAGGATCTCGAATACTTAGTAACAGTAAGAAGAAGCGAGGTCGCTCAGAAACTTAAGGAAGCACGTTCTTTCGGTGACTTATCCGAGAATGCTGAGTATGATGAGGCTAAAAACGACCAGGCTATACTTGAAGCACGTATAAGTGAGCTTGAATACATCATCGCAAACGCAAACGTGGTTGACGATGATGATATCTCTGTTGATGAGATAGGCGTAGGTTCTGTTATAAAACTCAGAGACATCGAGCTTGACGAGATTGAGGAGCTTTCTATCGTAGGCTCAACAGAGTCTGACCCCGACAACGGCAAGATATCAGATGAGTCGCCTATAGGCAAGGCTGCCCTCGGTAAAAAGGTCGGCGATGTGTTCGAGGTAGAAGCACCTATGGGCACTATCAAGTTTGAGGTAATAGACATATCTAAGTAATGTAAGGACAGGTTATTTATGAGTGAAGAAAAGAATGTAAACACTGCCCCTGCCGCTGAGGAGGAGCAGGAGCTTACTGCCGAGCAGGTAAACAGTCTGAGGCAGGTAAGGATAGACAAGCTGAATGAATTAAAGGCGCAGGGGAGAGACCCCTTTGAGATAACAAAGTATGACGTGACTTCGAGCTGCGAGGACGCAAGGGCTGCTTACGAAAAGCTCGAAGCAAAGCTCAAGGACGAGGCAGGCGACGACGAGGAGAAGCTTAAGGAGCTTTTAGATGCAAACAAGGTCGAGGTAAGCATCGCAGGGCGTGTAATGTCACGCAGGCTCATGGGCAAGGCAGGCTTCTTAGACCTGAGAGACAAGTCCGGCAAGATACAGTCATATGTAAGGCGTGACGATGTGGGCGTTGAGGCTTTTCAGGATTACAAGAAGGGCGATATCGGCGATATCATAGGCATAAAGGGCTTTGTTTTCCGTACAAGAATGGGCGAGATTTCCGTTCATGCGCAGGAGATAACGCTGCTTTCAAAGTCGCTTCTGCCCCTTCCTGAGAAGTGGCACGGTCTGAAGGATCAGGACACACGTTACAGGCAGCGCTACACAGACCTTATATGCAACCCCGAGGTAAAGGATACCTTCATCAAGCGCTCAAAGATAATCTCTGCAATAAGAAGATATCTTGACGAGCTGGGCTTTATGGAGGTCGAGACACCCATGCTCGTATCAAATGCGGGCGGTGCTGCTGCAAGGCCTTTTGAGACACACTACAACGCACTTGATGAGGACGTAAAGCTGAGAATATCATTAGAGCTTTACTTAAAGCGCCTTATCGTCGGCGGTCTTGAAAGAGTATACGAGATAGGCAGAGTTTTCAGAAATGAGGGCGTTGACGCAAGGCACAACCCCGAGTTTACACTTATGGAGCTTTATCAGGCATACACCGACTACCACGGTATGATGGATCTGACAGAGAATATGTTCCGCTACCTTGCCGAGACAGTATGCGGCACCACAAAGATAATCTACGGCGAGAACGAGATGGACCTCGGCAAGCCCTTTGAGCGCCTCACCATGACCGAGGCTGTTAAGAAGTACTCGGGCGTTGATTTCTCGCAGATAAGAGATCTTGAGGGCGCAAGGGCTGCTGCTAAGGAGCACCACATCGAGTTTGAGGAGCGCCACAAGAGGGGCGACATCTTGAACCTCTTCTTTGAGGAGTTTGTTGAGAAGCACCTCATACAGCCCACATTTATTATGGATCACCCGATAGAGATATCGCCGCTGACCAAGCGCAAGCCCACCGACCCCGACCATGTTGAGCGCTTTGAGCTGTTCATGAACGGCTGGGAGATGTGCAACGCATATTCAGAGCTCAACGACCCCATTGACCAGCGTGAGCGTTTCAAGGCACAGGAGGAGGCTCTTTCACAGGGCGACGAGGAAGCAAACCGCACCGACGAGGACTTCCTGCGTGCTCTCGAGATAGGTATGCCCCCCACAGGCGGCATCGGCTACGGCATCGATCGTCTGGTGATGCTTCTGACCGACAGCCAGGCTATAAGGGATGTGTTGTTGTTCCCG
>JAFYET010000091.1 GCA_017544125.1 Ruminococcus sp.
CATCGCCCTGAGCCTTAGCCTTTACAGCTAAGCTGTAGCAGGGCTTGGGAACTGATATAGCCTCAAACTTAACAACTCTTGAAGCATCGCAGAGTGTGTCGTTGGTGTTGGCGTTCATCTTGGTAGCAACGCAGATATCGCCTGCGGGAACTTCAGAAACATCTATCTGTTTCTTGCCCACCAGGTAGCACAGCTTGCCTACCTTTTCAGTGGCGCCTGTGGTGGCGTTAACTACCTCAGCACCAGTCTTGAGCACGCCTGCGTGAACCTTGATAAAGCTCATCTTACCAACGAACGGGTCAGCAACTGTCTTGAAAACAAATGCTGCAAGAGCGCCGCTCTCGTCGTTCTTTATCTCTACGAGGTCGCCGTTATTATCCTCGCCCTCCTTGGTGTCGTTGTCGGTAGGTGCGGGGAGCAGGAGGTCAATCTCCTTCATCAGCATATCAACGCCTGCCATAGTGGTTGCAGATACACAGGTAACAGGTGTGATTATGCCCTCGTTAAGACCCTTGTGTATACCGTCTGTAAGCTCCTTCTGAGTGAAAGCCTCACCCGAGAAGAATTTCTCAAACAGCGCCTCGTCTGTCTCGGCAACTGCCTCTGAAACAGCCTCACGCAGACCGTCTATACGGTATTCCATCTTTTCTGATACATCGCCGTCGGGCATATCAGTTTCTACTGCCTTGCCGTTTTCATACTTGTAAGCCTTCATTTCAATAAGGTTTACATATGAAACTATCTTTCTGTCAGCTATAACAGGGACCACAACAGGGCAAACGGTAGGACCGAATTCAGACTTTAACTGTGTGAGTGTGTTATAGAAATTAGCATTATCATCATCGAGCTTTGTGACTACGAACATTGTGGGCTTGCCGTCAGCCTGCGCACGCTCGTAAGCCTTGTGTGTGCCGACCTTAACGCCCGATTTGCCCGAAACAGTTATCATAACGCAGCCGCTGGCGTTTATAGCCTCAGCAGCCTCATTCTCATAATCAACAAGACCGGGGGAATCGAGCAGGTTTATCTTCAGCCCGTCCTTCTCAAAGGTCGAGAGTGAAGTGTATACCGAGCACTTTCTCTTTATTTCTTCACCTGTGTAGTCCGAAACGGTGTTGCCGTCAAGAACCTTGCCGAGCCTGTCAGTAGCGCCTGCTGCATACAGCAGAGCCTCACACAGCGAGGTCTTGCCCGAGCCCGCATGGCCTGCAAGGGCGATATTTTTGATGTGTGTGTTGTCATATCTTTTCATGATTTTCTCTCCTTTTAGAGTTTTGAGAGGTAAGATGTAAGAGATAAGAGTTCTTATTCAATCATCTGCCTCTTTCGCCATGGGCTATTTGATGAAATCGCCAAAAATGAGCCAATCGCATATATTAATTATATACTATTTAGACATAAAATGCAAGAGAATATTGTAATAATCTTTTCGTTATTGTGACCGAAATTTTAACAACAATCAAGTGCAAGTTGCACAAAACAATTATTAATGGTGGGTGCATAATGCACAATGCACGGCTGTTTGTCTGTTAAATATGCCCCTTTGACTATTGACTTTCCAAAAAACTTGTGATATCCTTGTTTTATTAGGGGGTGTCATTATGGTCGAATATAGCGTTTGCATAGTCATGTGTGCTGTCGGGCTTTTGTTTGCCGGTGTCAGCTGGGGAGCTATGCGTGCAGGGCGCAGCGGAGTGCCGTTTGTCGGGGCGATATTTATTATCATCGGATCTTTGTTAAGCCCTTCCAAGTGGCTTGCTTTCAGCGCTTTGATCATTGACCCCGGGTTTTTTATGATCGTATATTATTTTATTCGCAGCAGGCAGTATAATAAAATGTCGGTGCTTATCAGAAACTACTGTAAAAAAAATGATCTTGCCGCTTTTCCTGCTATTGGGATACAAACCCTTATTATATCGGTTGATGTTATAAACGAGTCGCTTGATAAAGGCTTTTTTCCGGGTATGATATATGATTATAATGTACCCCGCTGTTATTTTACTATCGTGCAGGATATATCAGGTAAGATGGTTCTTGTTCTTTTGCCGGCGGATGAACAGATCCCAAGATCTATTCCTTTTGAGAGCGATACTCTTATTGTAGATGAGCTCAGCTACAAGGGCAAGCCTGCATCATTAAAGCTTGAAATAATAAGGAGTGATAGCTAATGCCGCTTATTTACATAAAGGGTGACATTACCAAAATAAACGTTGATGCCATAGTCAACGCCGCAAATTCATCGCTGCTGGGCGGCGGGGGAGTTGACGGTGCTATACACCGTGCCGCAGGCGAGGAGCTGTTGTTTGAATGCCGTCTGCTGGGCGGCTGCAAAACGGGGCAGGCAAAGATAACAAAGGGCTACAAGCTGCCTGCAAAGCAGGTTATACACACGGTAGGCCCCGTGTGGCATGGCGGTGATAACGGCGAGCGTGAGCTGCTTTATTCCTGCTACAAGAATTCACTTGCCCTTGCTAAAGAAAACGGCTGCGAAAGCGTGGCTTTCCCGCTGATATCATCTGGTATATACGGCTACCCCAAAGCTGAGGCGATGCAGGTGGCAGTTGAGGCGATAAAGGAATTTTTGCAGGATAATGATATGCTAATATACATCGTGCTTTTCGGCGACAATGCCTTAAGGCTCGATGACAGGCTTTATGCGGGTGTCAACAGCTACATTAAGAGCACCTACACCTCGCCTGCTCCGCCCCTTGCGGCAGCGCAGGCTGTGGGGGCAAAGCCTGCGGTCCCCGGCTCATCGTTTAAGAGCATACTGTTCAAACAGAAAAAAGCCAAGCCCGCCCCGCCCGACGGCGGAGCAAAGGCAAGCGTAACTGCCGAGGAAGTATGCGACGAAGAAGCTGAGGTGTGCTTTGGCGCTGCAGCCGATTTGTCGGTAAGCCTTGATGAGCGGCTCAAATATCTTGATGAGAGTTTTTCACAGATGCTTTTGCGCCTTATTGACGAAAAAGGCATGACCGATGCCCAGTGCTACAAGAAAGCCAACATCGACCGCAAGCTCTTTTCAAAGATACGCTCTGACATAAGCTACCACCCCAAAAAGCCCACAGCCGTGGCGTTCGCAATAGCCTTAGAGCTGCCCATGCCCCAGGCAAGAGAGCTTATCGAAAAGGCAGGCTATTCACTGACCCACACAAACAAGTTTGACATAATAATCGAATACTTCATAACCAACGGCAGGTATGATGTTTTCGAGATAAACGAAGCGCTGTTTGCCTTTGATCAGTGCCTTATAGGATAAACAAACACCCCCGGGAATTACCCCGGGGGTGAACTGCTGCTATTCTATTATCAGAGTGTTATAATAACCTTGCCGCCGTAGTTGGGGCTTACTTCTACCTTCTTGTCGGTGTTTGCTACTTCTATTGTGAATGCAGCACTTGTGTCGGTGTATTCGCACTCGATGTTGCTGCCGTTTCTTGTTGCTTTAAGCTCAAATACCTTGTTAGCCTCGGTGTCGTAGATAACGGCATTTGCGCTCTTGCCGTCTTCAAGCTCATAAATCTTGAAGGTCGTGCCGTCAAGATAATCATACTCGATGTCCTTCTCGAACTTACCGAATGCGATTATGCTGTTAGGCTTTGCAAGTGCAGGGATCTCGAAGTATGAGCACTTGTGGCGGTACCACTTGCCGCCCTCGAATACCTTGCCGGTGATGATGTCTGTCCACCTGCCCTCGGGGAGGTAGTATTCAGCCATGCTCTCGTCATTGAGTATGGGTGCTACGAGAATATTGTCACCGAACATATACTGTCTGTCGATAGTCATGCAGGTGGGGTCATCTGCGTAGTCTATTACCATAGCCCTCATTACAGGCACGCCTGTTTCGTGGGTCTTGATAGCCTGCGACCAGATGTAGGGCATAAGTGAGCCCTTGAGGTCAACGAAGAATTTCAGAACATCGCAGCTCTCTTCATCAAATAACCACGGCACTCTGTATGACTGGTTGCCGTGCAGCCTTGAATGAGATGAGAACATACCGAATGCAGCCCATCTCTTGTAGATGTCAGGTGTAGCGGTTGCCTCAAAGCCTGCCATATCGTGAGATGTGTAGCCAAAGCCCGATATGCAAAGCGACAGGCAGCCTCTTACGACCTCAGCCATTGAGTTGTAGTTGCCCGAGCAGTCGCCGCCCCAGTGAACAGGGAACTTCTGCCCGCCTGCCGTTGCCGAGCGAGCGAACAGGCAAGCCTTGTTCTCGCCGTAGAATTCCTTAAGCACGTTGAACACTGTCTCGTTGTAGAGATATGTGTAGTAGTTGTGCATCTTTACAGGGTCAGAGCCGTCAAAATACTTGATGCCCTTTGTAGGTATTCTCTCGCCGAAGTCTGTCTTGAATGTATCAACGCCCATTTCGCAGAGCTTTCTGAGGTATGAAGCATACCACTCTCTTGCTTCGGGGTTTGTGAAGTCAACTATTGCCATGCCGGGCTGCCAGCAGTCTGTCTGGAATACGCTGCCGTCTTCGTTCTTGATGAAGTAGCCGCCCTTAACGCCCTCGTCAAAGAGGCGTGAGCGCTGACCGATGTATGAGTTTATCCATACGCAGGTGTGCAG
>JAFYET010000092.1 GCA_017544125.1 Ruminococcus sp.
CCACGCAAGGGGCGGCAGAAGGTCAACGCTTTATACGGTAAAAGGCGAGCTCACAAAAGGGGGCGGCGGCTGATGTTTGAATGGATAAGTGATGCGGTCGAATGGATAAGCGGAGGCATATCATCACTATGGAATGACACTGTTGACTCAGTGGTCGGTACTGTTACCGATGCGGTATGGGACGTAATGTTGAATGGCTTTTCAACCTCATATTTGACGGGATATCCGACATCTTTGAGTTTATCAATATGTCGGCGGCAGATATATTCTCGCTTGGCTGGGTGCAGGCCTTTATATCCCTTTTTCAGAGCTTTGGGTTTATGCTGTTTGTAGTAGGTATGCTTGTGGCCGTATTCGATACGGCAGTCGCCTATGAAAACGGCAGTGCCAACATCAAGAACACGTGCATTAATGTAATAAAGGGTTTTATGGCGGCAAGCCTGTTTGCGGTAGTGCCGCCTTTGCTGTATCAGCTTTGTATAAGGCTGCAGGGGTCGTTTTCAAACGATCTGCTCTCCTCCCTTATATCGGTCCCGAACTTCTCGCTTGCATCATCGGGTCTGCAGATAATATCCTCGCTTGCGGGGAATGTATCGCTTTACAGCCTGTTTTTTATGATACTGTTTGGTTACTGCGTGATAAAGGTCATTTTTGCAAACATCAAGCGAGGCGGCATACTGCTGTGTCAGATAGCAGTCGGCAGTCTGTATATGTTCGGCATACCGAGAGGATACACAGACGGATTCAGCGCATGGTGCAAGCAGGTCATAGCGACCTGCCTTACGGCGTTTTTGCAAACAACGATTCTTTATCTCGGCCTGCTCACCTATACGCAGAATGCACTGCTGGCGGTCGGGATATGCCTGTCAGCAACAGAAGTGCCGAGAGTGGCTCAGATGTACGGTCTTGATACAAGTATGAAGATAAACACAGTCGGAGTAAGCAGCGTTGTCAATATGGGCGCAAGAGTGGCAAAGCTGGCGGCTAAGTAAGGAGGGAGACTAATGAGAACATACATCTACCCCGAAAACCTCAGAGCCTCAGTCAAGCTGTGGTTTTGGAATATACGGGATTTCTGTCTTATATGCTTAGGCATAGTTGCGTCGGTCGTGATGCTTGTGAATCTTTGGAACATCCTGCCCTTTGCATGGACAGCCTGCTTTGCGTTCCTTACAATGAGAATTGACGATACGGCAATAATAGACTATATCATAAACGCTTTCAGGTTCTTCCTGCTGTCGCAGCAGAGATTTGACTGGCGGGAGAAAGGAGAGAAATAATGGCAAATAAGAAAAACAGCGTTCAGGCTCTGATGGGCTTTGAACGCTTTACTGATTACGGGATACTGACTGACAAAGCCGAGATAGCTTTCTTCTCGGCAGAGCCGACTAATATTAGTGTGCTGTCTGATGTCAATATTGATAACAAGATACATCACATGATGACATTGCTGACTTCCGTTCCTTTTCTGGAAATAATGGCGCTTGATTCGTGTGAGTATTTTGACAGCAATAAGGCTTATGTCAAGACCAGACTGCAGGAGGAGCAGAACGAAGCTGTGCGCAAGCTCCTACTGACCGATATAGATTTCCTTGACGGGATACAGATAGAAATGTCAACGGCAAGGCAGTTTTTGTTTGCTATCCGTTTCAGGCGGGAAAAGGAAAGCATCATTTTCAACCGGATAAATGAAGTGGATAAGGCATTCAAGGATAACGGTTTTATAGTCCGCCGCATGAATAAAGAAGATATAAAGCGAATGCTTGCACTTTATTTTGGCACAAGCATCTCGGGTGAGATGATAGAAGATGTTGAGGGAGAGGAAGAAATAATGAAGGGAGTGACCATTGATGAGAAAAGTAAGCCCTCAGGCAAGTGAGGAATTTAAGGTCAAGACCTATTTTGACCGCATCGTCCCCGGTGTCGTAAGGTTTTATACCGACCACTATATATGCGGCAACTTCTATAAGTCGGTATGGGCAATAACCGAGTACCCTCCATCAACGGAAGAAATGGCAATACTCGCCCATATCGCCGATCACAACGGAGTGACACTCAGGATATACAACAGACTTGTTGACAGCACAGAGCAAAACAAGATCATACAGCAGGCAACAAGGAAGAACCATATGATGAGTAATACGAATGATGTGGTTGAAAGCGTAAAGGCGCAGGGCAATATAGAAGATGTTGTGACACTAATATCCGAGCTGATTAGAAACCGAGAGCCGCTGCTGCACTGTGCGGCCTTTATTGAGATAAAGGCAGGCTCGGAGGAAAAGCTGCGTGAGCTTCAGTCGGAAATACAAATGGAGCTTACTCGTTCCAAGATCTCTGTTGACAGGCTTATACTTCGCCAGAAAGAGGGCTTCTTATCGGTAATGCCCAC
>JAFYET010000093.1 GCA_017544125.1 Ruminococcus sp.
CAAACTAAAACAAAACTGACTCCGCTTGAATTGCGAAGCCAGTTCGTAGATTGATTCAATTTTCCATAGGGGCTTTTTTGTGCTGTACGCACAATGTGGGGCGGTTCAGTTTGCGTCAAGGGGCATTTTTCATTATTCATTATTCATTTTTCACTATTCATTCTTTCAGCATATCTGCCATATCATACATACCGGCATTTTTGCCTGCGAGGAAGATAGCGGCGTTGACCGAGCCTGCTGCGAACACGCTCTTTGAGTGCGCCTCGTGTTTAAGGCTTATGACCTCATCACGCCCTGCGAAAAGTATCTCGTGCTCGCCGACGATAGTGCCGCCTCTTACTGCGTGCATACCTATCTCCTGCGGCTTTCTCTTAGCCCTTACCGAGTGGCGGTCATAGGTCAGCTCATAGCGGTCGTTTGCCTCCTCGTTTATGGCATTTGCAAGCATGATAGCTGTGCCCGAGGGTGCATCTATCTTCTGGTTGTGGTGCTTTTCGATTATCTCGATGTCAAACTGCTCGCCAAGCACGCTGACAGCTTTCTTTGCAAGCTGTGCGAGCAGGTTTATGCCGAGGGAGAGGTTGAATGTGAAGAACACCGGTATAACAGCCGCTGCCTCGTTTATCTTCTCGATCTGCTCCTTGCTGTAGCCTGTTGTAGCTATAACCACCGGCACAGAGAATGCCTTGCAGTAGTCGAGCAGGTCATCAAGTGCTGCGGGGTTTGAAAAGTCGATGATGACATCGGGCTTTTCAGAAAGCTGAGTATAGCTCTTTACCACAGGGAAGCCGCCGTAGCTCTCCCCCATAACATCAACGCCTGCGATGACGTTTATATCAGCACGGTTTGCGCATATATCTGCGATGACCCTGCCCATTTTCCCGCAGGCACCGCTTATAACTACGTTTGTCATATGTAATACGTCCTTTCCGTTTAGAAGTAAGATATTAGATGTAAGAGGCAAGAGTCTTACCTCCTACCTCTTATCTCTTATCTCTATTTTACTTTATCTTGCCAACCAGCCCCAGCTCGGTCATCTTGGCTGTGAGCTTTTCGATCTTGTCATCGCTCATCTTGGTCAGGGGCAGCCTGCATTCGCCTGCCTTGAAGCCCATGATGTTGAGCGCTTCCTTGACGGGTATGGGGTTGACATCGCAGAACAGACCGTTTGAGTTTGCAAACTCAAGCACCTTGTTCATCTTAGCCTGTGCCTCGGGGAACTTGTTTTCTAAACATAAAGCAGCTATCTCGTGAGTCTCTGCGGGCATAACGTTTGAAAGCACCGAAATAACGCCCTTGCCGCCGATAGCCATTATAGGAACTATCTGGTCGTCATTGCCGGAGTAGATATCAAGGCTGTCGCCGCAGAGGGCTGCAACACGGGCGATCTGCGAGATGTTGCCGCTTGCTTCCTTAACAGCCACGATATTATCTACCTTTGCAAGCTCTCTGAGCGTTTCGGGCTGGATATTAACGCCCGTTCTCGATGGAACGTTATAAAGGATTATCGGTATATTCACTGCCTCGGCTATCTTTGTGTAGTGAACGATAAGACCCTGCTGTGATGCCTTATTGTAGTAAGGTGTAACGAGCAGCAGAGCGTCAGCGCCGAGCGCCTCGGCCTCCTTTGAGAGCTTTACTGCGAAAGCTGTATCGTTAGAGCCTGTGCCTGCGATAACAGGCACTCTGCCTGCTGTCTTTTCGATTGCGAACTTGATGCACTCTACGTGCTCTTCCTCGGTCATGGTTGCGCTCTCACCTGTTGTACCGCAGATGATGATAGCGTCTGTGCCGTTTTCTATCTGAAAATCAATAAGTCTGCCCAGCTCATCATAATTGATAGAGCCGTCATCAAACATAGGTGTGACGATAGCAACGCCCGCACCTGTGAAAATGGTCTTTTTCATGAGGTTTCCTCCTTGTTAGAAGTAAGAGGTGAGAGGTAAGATGTAAGACACCTCTCCCCCCTCAAATTATTTTAATTTGTGCGCCGCAAGGGAAAGTTTTGCGAAGCGAACCTTTCGTATTATCAGCTCCAGCGGATAATACAATAACACCTTAACTGTTAACTGTTAACTTGACGTTAGTCAAAGTAGCCCTTAGCAGCCAAAAGCTCTGCAAGCAGAACTGCGCCGCCGGCTGCGCCTCTGAGGGTGTTGTGCGAGAGGCATACGAACTTGTAGTCATACTGTGTATCTTCTCTGAGTCTGCCGATAGATACAGCCATGCCGCCCTCGAGGTTGCGGTCAAGTCTTGCCTGGGGTCTGTCATTCTCCTCGAAGTAGTTGAGGAACTGCTTGGGTGCAGAGGGGAGCTGGAGCTCCTGGGGAACGCCTGCAAACTCCTTCCAGCACTGAAGTATCTCTTCCTTTGTGGGCTTCTTCTCGAAGCTCGCAAATACAGCAGCCGTATGACCGTCAGAAACGGGAACTCTTAAGCACTGTGCAGTGATGGAGGGCTCAGTTGCGTCAACTATCTTGTCGCCCTCGATATGACCCCAGATCTTCATGGGCTCCTGCTCGCTCTTCTCTTCCTCGCCGCCGATGTAGGGGATAACGTTATCAAGTATCTCAGGCCATGTCTCGAAAGTTCTGCCGGCACCGGAGATTGCCTGATAGGTGCAGGCAAGTGCCTTAGTTACCTTGAACTTATCATGCAGGGGTGCAAGTGCAGGCACATAGCTCTGCAGCGAGCAGTTAGACTTAACTGCGATGAAGCCCCTCTTAGTGCCAAGGCGCTTTCTCTGTGCTGCGATGATCTCGATATGATCGGGGTTTATCTCAGGTATTACCATAGGAACATCGTCAGTATGTCTGTGAGCCGAGTTATTGGAAACGATAGGGCACTCAGCCTTAGCGTACTTCTCCTCGAGAGCTCTTATCTCGTCCTTCTTCATATCAACAGCGCAGAAGCAGAAATCTACCATTGAAGCTATCTTCTCAACATCTTCCTCAGCATTGAGTATTACCATATCTGCCATTGACTCAGGCATGGGGTCCTTAAGCTTCCACTTGTTTGCTGCTACTTCCTTATAGGTCTTGCCTGCGCTTCTTGCAGATGCTGCGAGGCAGACTACGTCAAACCACGGGTGCTTATCAAGCAGCAGAGAGAATCTCTGACCTACCATACCCGTTGCGCCGATGATACCAACCTTATACTTTTTCATTCTAAAAACTCCTTCCCGCTCAGATGCAAGTTATGAGGGTATTTCCCCACAGCTTTATCCAAGCATTAACAATGTTACACACTTGACTTTACAGCTATAATATGCTATAATTTGTAGTTAGTGCACAGCGGTTTTTCACCGCTAAAAAAATAAACCGACTGCGAATAGTCGGTCATCAAATGCATTATTTGAAATGTCACACATTTTGCGGCAGCACTCCATCATACATAATGATGACAGCTGTATACCTCTTAAACATACAGCCAGAACGGAATTTACCGGAGACCGTTCTTCGGCAGCCTTGCCTTTCGCTGTACACCATCGGACTGGTAGTCCCGTGTACAGGTACTTATCGCAGCCGCACCTCTACCTTGTTTACATAATAACACTTTAGGCGCGAGTTGTCAACAGTTTTTTGCAATTTTACAAAAATAATTTGAAGGGGCGGTCTCAGCTCAATGAGCATCATTACTGATATCGAAGCGCAGCTTTTCAGTCTGAGGAATGAAAAATACGCTGAATTCCAGAAAAATCTCACTCCCACGCACGGCAGTGAGCATTTCATCGGCGTTAAGACTCCGGAGCTGAAGCAGCTCGCAAAAGAACTGAGAAAGCGTCCTGACACCGCAGAATTCCTCGACCAGCTGCCGCACAGGTACTTTGAG
>JAFYET010000094.1 GCA_017544125.1 Ruminococcus sp.
AGATAGTCTCGGTCTTCGGCATAAAGGGCGAGGTCAAGGTCGAACCGTGGTGTGACAGCCCCGAGTTTATATGCGAATTCGATACACTATATTATAAGAGCGGCACGCCTGTCGAGATAGAGCGCTCACGGGTGCATAAAAACCAGGCGCTTTTGAAAATAAAGGGCATTGACACCCCCGAGGAGGGCGTAAAGCTCCGTGGGCGTGTGCTTTATATGGACAGGGATGATGTAGAGCTTGACGAGGGCGCATACTTTCAGCAGGATATTATAGGGCTTATAGTCAGGGACAGCGCCACCGGTGAAGAATACGGCACCGTCAGCGATGTTCTCGAAACGGGCGCAAACGACGTTTACGAAATAACCGACAAAGAGGGCGGCAAGAAGTATATACCCGCCATACCCGATGTCATAGACAAGGTAGACCTTGAAAACGGCATTATGACCATAACTCCGCTTGAGGGGCTGTTTGACTGATATGAGGATAGATGTAGCCACTCTCTTCCCCGAGCTTATGGAAAGCTACCTCTCGGAGAGCATCATAGGCCGTGCGAGGGATAAGGGCATATTCACTGCCGAGTGCCACAATATAAGAGACTATGCCTTCAACAAGCACCGTCGTGTTGACGATACGCCATATTCCGAGCGGCAGGGGATGCTCATGCAGGCAGAGCCTATTTACCGCTGCTGGCAGGCGGTGTGCGATATGACAAGAAAGCAGCCCCACGTCATCTATATGTCCCCCCAGGGGAAGACGCTGACCCAGCAAAGGTGCATAGAGCTGTCAAAAATGGATAATATATTCATTCTCTGCGGGCATTATGAGGGGGTCGATGACCGCATAATACAGAAAATAGTCGATGAAGAGATATCAATAGGCGACTATGTGCTCACAGGCGGCGAGCTGCCTGCTTTGGTGCTTATTGACAGCGTTGCCCGTATGCTTGACGGCGTGCTTGCCCAGGAGGACGGGTATATGGACGAGAGCCACTATAACGGCTTGCTCGAGTACCCCCAGTACACCCGCCCCGAGGAATGGCAGGGCATGAAAGTCCCGCCGCTGCTGCTTTCGGGGCACCACGCAAACATCGCAAAATGGCGGCATGAGCAGCGTCTTGTCACCACGCTGAGAAAGCGCCCCGAGCTGCTTGAACGCCTTGAACTTAGCGCTGAAGATTTGGCTATAATTCACAAGGCTATGGAAGAGCAGCGGGATATTGTTTATGATTTTTAGACTAAAGTGCTAAGTTTGTTAACTTATTTTGTATAAACTGTTTAATGGGATTAATGATTCCTGTTACAATGCACAAGATTGTTGAAAGATTTTAGCCGCTTTATGAGCGATTCTACAAAAAATCGCCAAAAGGGGTTTGTTTGTTCAAAATTTGCGTTGACGGCGGGTAAAATGTTTTGTATAATATATTATAGCAAAGCGGTAAAGTACCCTATAGGTTTATGGCTTTGCAAGGCAGCTAAGTCGGCTGTATTGCTGAAGGCTGCGTAATGGTTTTTGTTTAATTATGTATGAATGGAGAGATCAAACATGACTTTAAAGGAAGTAGTAGTTCAGAATCAGGTAGGTCTTCACGCTCGTCCGGCAACATTCTTCATCCAGAAGGCTAACGAGTTCAAGTCCTCGATCTGGATCGAAAAGGAAGAGAGAAGAGTAAACGCTAAGTCCCTTCTTGGCATTCTTTCGCTCGGTATCGTTGGCGGTACAACAATAAGAGTTATTGCTGACGGCTCTGACGAAGAGGCTGCTGTTGAAGGTCTTGTTGAGCTCGTTGAGAGCGGCTTCGCTGAGGACGCAAGATAATATATCATAAAGGTATAAAAATGCCCGGCATCTCGGTATGAGGTGCCGGGTTTTTGTTATACTCAGAATTTTATGTGCTTTGAGAATTCTATTATCTCGTCAAGGGTGGCACTGTTATCGGGAAAACAGAATACATCGTATTGCTTTCCCGAAGGGGTTACCTTCTGGATATATTCATTGCCCGAATACCCGATTTTTACTGCGATAAGGTCATTTTCTTTGTCGAAGGTGTATTCTGTGCCTGAGGCGCTTTTTTGTGACAGCTCTTTATACAGGTCTTGTACTGATTCATAGTCGGTGTATGTGTGATTTACGGTATCGAATTTGTTATAATGTGTTGATACACATATGCCGTAGTTTTTATCTTTATACGAATAATATATATAATAACAGCTATAAAATGCGTTTACATTTCCCGAGATGACATCGCCGTCATGTACGGGAACTATTTTATCTGTGCTGAAATCAACATCACCGTAGTATTCGTTTATAAA
>JAFYET010000095.1 GCA_017544125.1 Ruminococcus sp.
GTTTGAAAAGCTGATAAAGATGAAATACGATATACCCAATGACAAGCCGCAGATGTTTGAAGAATATCAGGCACAGCTGGCGGCTGAGCTTGACGGATTGGAGGCGCATGAGCTTGAGCCTTAAATACATAGGTCTTAACGAGATAAACGGCCCGCTCGTAGCGCTTGAGGGCGTTAAGGGCATCGGCTACGATGAAATGGCACAGATAAACCTTGCAGACGGCACAAAGCGCCTTGCGAGAGTTGTTGAGGTGTCAAAGGACAGGGCTATACTTCAGGTATTTGAAGGCACAAGAGGGCTTTCGCTCGAAAACACCGTTACCGAGTTTGAGGGCAGGCCTATGGAGCTGCCGCTTGCACCCGAAATGGTAGGGCGTATCTTCAACGGCGCAGGCAGGCCGATAGACGGGCTGGGCGAGATATTCCCCGAGAAGAGCGCTGATATAAACGGCAGTGCCATAAACCCCGTTTCAAGAGTATACCCACAGAACTACATAAACACGGGCATTTCTTCGATAGATGCGCTCACTACCCTTATCAGAGGGCAGAAGCTGCCTATATTCTCAGGCTCGGGTCTTTCGCACAACAAGCTGGCTGTGCAGATAGTAAGGCAGGCTAAGATCGCCGACGAGTCGGGCAAGGGCTTTGCAGTCGTATTCGGCGCAATGGGCGTTAAAAACGACGTTGCCGATTACTTCAAGCGCTGCTTTGAGGAAACGGGCGTTCTTTCAAGAGTTGTTATGTTTTTAAACCTCTCAAACGACCCGATAATCGAGCGTATACTCACGCCGAGGTGCGCACTCACCTGTGCTGAGTATCTGGCGTTTGAGAAGAATATGCACATTCTTTGCATACTTACCGATATGACATCGTATGCCGAGGCAGTCAGAGAATTCTCCTCATCAAAGGGCGAGATACCGGGGCGTAAGGGCTACCCGGGCTATCTGTACTCAGACCTGGCATCTATATACGAGAGAGCGGGCATCATAAAGGGCTCATCGGGCTCTGTTACGCAGATACCCATTCTCACCATGCCCAATGACGATATAACCCACCCGGTACCTGACCTTACAGGCTACATCACCGAGGGGCAGATAGTTTTAGACAGAACTCTGGAGCAGGAGGGTGTATACCCGGCTGTTTCAATACTCCCGTCGCTTTCACGTCTTATGAAGGACGGCATAGGCGAGGGCTACACAAGAGAGGATCACCAGACCTGCGCAAACCAGCTCTTTGCCGCATACGCAAGGGTGCAGGACGCAAAGGCGCTGGCTTCTGTTATAGGCGAGGAGGAGCTGTCGGATTCGGACAAGGCGTTCCTTAACTTCGGCAGGCTGTTTGAAAAGCACTTCCTCGGGCAGGATTTCAACGAGAACCGCTCTATCGAGCAGACACTCGACCTCGGCTGGGCGCTGCTGTCACAGCTGCCCCGTGAGGAGCTTGACCGTGTAGACGAGGAGCACTTAAACAAGTTCTACGACCCCGAGGCGCTGACGGCGCTGGGGTATGACTGAGCAGACAACAGTTAAAGAGGCATATCATGAATGCAAAAAAAGCGGTATGTATCATACTGCCGGCGATTCTTATAGCAGCTGCGCTGCTGTTTAAAGCCTATATTGATAGGAAAAACATAAAAGAAAACTACAACTCACCTGTCAGTGAGCGTTATGTCGGCGTTGACCTTACGGAATATGAATATGAGGCAACGGTCGTAAGTATAGATAAAGACAAGATGATCTGTGTATCGGCGCACGATTACACAAACGATAATTATAACGGCAGGTACAGTGAGCTGGCAGAGGGTACTGAGATGATACTGCTTGCAGACGATGACGGCGTTTTTGGCACTGAAAAGGTAAGCAAGGGCGATAAGATATGCTTTCGGACGATAGGTCCCGAGGATATTGATGATAAAGGCAGGCTTATAATGCAGTATTCTTCATTTGCCGTAAAATAAAACTGCCTCGGGCAAGTTGTTATAGATCCGTCATGCGAAGCAGGAACCTATAATCATTAACTATTCATTTGCGACGAAAGGAGCACCCCCCATGTCCCAGCAGGTCTTTCCTACAAAGGGTAATTTAATAGCCTCAAAGAAGAGCCTGGCGCTGGCGAAGCTGGGGTATGATCTTCTTGACAGAAAGCGCAATATACTTATCCGTGAGATAATGATGCTGACAAATGAGGCAAACGAGCTAAAGGGCAGCATCGACACCGCCTACAGGCAGGCGTACGATGCGCTTAGGCGTGCAAACATATCCCTCGGCATCATATCGGGGTATGCCAAGTGCGTGCCGATAGAAAAGGGGCTTGACCTCACCACACGCAGCGTTATGGGCACAGAGCTTGTGAGCTGTGAGCTTAGAAGAAGCGAGAACAAGCTGTATTACGGGCTCTCGCAGACAAACTCGAAGCTCGATGAGGCGTTTATTAAATTCGGCAGGGTCAAGGAGCTTACAGTAAAGCTCGCTGAGACCGAGAACAACATCTACCGCCTCTCGGTAGGCATAAGAAAAACAGGCAGGCGTGCAAACGCCCTCAAAAACATACTCATTCCCAGATATGAGGAGCAGGTGCGCTTTATATCCTCGGCACTCGAGGAAAAGGAGAGGGAGGAATTCTCCCGCATGAAGGTCATCAAGGCGGTGAAGCTGAGAAAGAGCGCTGCATCGCAGGAGCAGGACTAACGGAGGACAGCTGATGTTAAAAACCATAAGAAATGTTTTTAAAAACTATCTTCTGATATGCCTATTAAGCATAGCCCTGGGCATTGCGCTGGTGATAGAGCCTACATTCCTCACAAGGCTTGTAAGCTACATTTTAGGCGGCGTTTCGCTGGGATTCGGCGTGTATTTTATCGCCCGCTATTTTATCAAGGATCAGGAGGGCATGGTCTTTCTGATGATAAGGGGCATAGTGCTGGCGTTCATAGGCGTTTTTCTGATAGTGCGCCCCGACTTCATACCGAGAATGATCTCGACAGCCTTCGGCATTTATATGCTGGTAAACGGCGTTATCGGGCTGACAAACGCCACCGAGATAAAGCGTTCGGGCGATGCCGAGTGGCAGTTTCCTATGATATCGGCAGGCATTACGTTCTTTCTGGGCTTTGTCATATGCATAAACCCCATGCTGCCCGTAAAGGCAGCAATGACGGTGCTTGGCATATGCCTTATAATATCCGGTGCGAGCAATCTCTTCTCCATGTTCACCTCCCGCTCAAAGCTCAGACGCTTTGAGGACAAAGAGCAGGACGATGACAAAAAGGACAAGCCGGATATAATTGACATCTAAATAATGCATAATGCATAATTCATAATGCATAATTAAGGTATCCGCCTGCGGCGGATGAATTAAAAATAGCTGTGGATACGGTGAACCTAAAGCTCCCACACTGCACGCTCGGGGTGCGAGAGAGTATTTTTTAGCTAACATCGCTCGGGAAGCATTACATTAAAATCCGTCGCCCGAATGGGCGACACATCAATTATGCATTATGAATTATGCATTATGCATTGTTATTTATTCCGCAAGGAATAAATAACCCCCCGCCCGCATATGCATAGACTATCACAAGATTGGAGTGATAGACTATGCCGCAGAGCGATGACAAAAGACCTGTGATGCTCGGGGAGTATCTTGCAGCAAATGATGCGACCGTCAGGCAGACGGCAGCGCATTTCAGGATAAGCAAATCTACAGTACATAAGGATATAACACAGCGCCTTTGCAGGCTTGACAGTGAGCTTTATGAGCGTGTGCGGGCAGTGCTTGATCGCAACAAGGCTCTTCGCCACATCAGGGGCGGGCAGGCTACAAGGCGAAAGTATAAGGGGTAGAGAAAAATGCCGCTGTTTTCAAAGTCATTCAGACATAAGCCCATACCGACAGAATGCGAGGGCATGGAGATAAAAGTCCAGTCGAGCACCTGCACGGGGGAGAAGACGATAGGCTTTTTTGACCGTGTATCGGGCAGGCTGCTTTACAGCGAACTTGTAAGAGACAGCAGTGACATTGAATGGTTTTACAAAAAATACGGCATAAAGAAAAATGATGAAAGCGCAGGTCGGTAACGGGCTGCGCCTTTTTTAATGCCTGCCCCCTCCGTCACCGCTGCCCAAAGGGCAGCGGTGACACCTCCCCTTTCAGGGGAGGCGGCGGAAGACTGTCAGTAAGGGTCTCAATGGATTTTTAAACAATTTTTTTCGGCAAATATGTATA
>JAFYET010000096.1 GCA_017544125.1 Ruminococcus sp.
ATATGTTCCGAAATTGTTCTCACACTTATACTCTTTAATTGTAAAGTCCTTATCAGAAGATGATGCTTTATTCTTTGCCATACTGATACCGCTCGAGCTTCCGCTATAATAGATCTCTACATGGTCGTATTTTTCATAGCAATCAAGCTGTGCAGAAACTGCAGCACCGGGTTTTATCTCGCTGTCACCATCTGTAATAAACTTGCTCTGACAATTAAGTATCTTATTATTCTTATCAAAGAATATAGCATATGCCTGAACGAACTGAGCAGGGATATCAGCCTTGTTTGTTACAACAAGTGTAACGTTTTTATCGTTCTTGTTCTGTTCAACAGACAAATTACTGATCACCGGCTTATAAGCTGTTTCGACCTCACAGCTGTAATCATATTTTACCTTTTCAACGTCTTTGGCATTTGTAAAGAAGAAGTAGCCGATAGATGTCTCATGACCGCCGATAACATCGATAGCCATAGTGGCTGTATCGGCATTTTCGCCCTTCTTGTTTAATGCTGTGCCCTCAGCCTTAAATGAAATTGCATCGTCAGATTTGTTTGTAACTATCAGGTAATACCTGCACCCACCGATCGAATCCTTAAACATGTATTCTTTTATATCTACTTTATCATTAGATACTTTTTTACCGGTCTTTTTTCCTGTCGATTTGGAAGTGTCGGTCTTTTTCCCGGTCGAACCGGATCTGTCATCGGTCTTATTATTCCCTGTCGAATCGGTATTTGAGGAGTTATCTTCAGAAGCAACACCGGTATCGGCATCTTTATCAGAACCGGGAACAGTGGTAGTATCTGCCTGAGAGCCGGCATCTGAACTGTCAGTGGAACTATGGGTGCTGTCTTTAGATTCATCAGAGCTTGTATCAGAATCACTATCTGATGACTCAGATGAGTTATCACTTGCATCCGAAGAAGCATCGGAACTGCTGCTATCGTCATTTACAGCAGACTCTGCTTCAGAACTCGAAGTTGATGATCCAGCCTCGCTGCTGTCACTTGATTTACATCCCGTACATAATGATAAGGAAAGCAACAAGCAGCACATAAACGATAATATTTTTTTCATAATAATATCACCCTTTGTTAATATAAATAGCAATTATATTATACCATAGATACAGCCTAACATCAATACAACAAAATAACAAATGTAATGTGCAAAAAATGGATAATTATATCAAAAAGCGACTAAGTATTATCTTAGCCGCTTAACATTATAATTATATATTAAAATGATATAAATACAGTTTTATGCTTTTTTCTGCATTGCAATCTTTTCATTTCTTGCTTTGAGCTTGCGGGTGGCGTAGCCCTCGATATTAGCCTGCTTGCCACGGTCTATGGCAAGTGCGCCGTCAGGAACGTCGTGTGTGACCGTAGTGCCTGCTGCCGTGTAAGCGCTGGTGCCGACTTTGACGGGGGCAACAAGGTTGGTGTTGCAGCCGATGAAGGCATTATCGCCAATGGTGGTGCGGAACTTCTTCTCGCCGTCGAAGTTGACAGTAACAACACCGCAGCCGAAGTTGACATTAGAGCCGACATCGCTGTCACCGACATATGTCAGGTGAGCTACCGCCGTGCCTTCGCCAATGGTGGAGTTCTTTATCTCGACAAAATCGCCTATCTTTGCGCCGCTTAAAACGTGCGAATCGGGGCGCAACTGAACCCAGGGACCTATCTTTACATTATCGTCAACAACCGCATCGTTTGCCTGTACATAATTCAGTACAGTATTATTACCAACGGTGGTGTTATTGAGCATACAGCCGCTCATGATGCGGCAGCCCTCGCCTATCTTTGTTTTGCCTATGAGCTTGACGTTCGGTTCTATGACAGTGCCTGCGCCTATCTCCACCTGTGTGCCGATGATAACGCCGTCTGTGCAGGTAAACTCAATGCCGAAGTCGAGCCACTTGTCGATAACGCCGAGCCTTGCAATATCATTAAGTGCCAGCAGACCCTTTCTGTCATTAGCACCGAGGGAGACGTTCTTGTTTTCTGATGTGAAAGCCCCTGCCCTTAAACCTTTGCTCAGCAGCAGCGAAATACAATCGGTAAGGTAATATTCCTTCTGTGCATTATTGGGTTTAAGCTCGCCCAAAACGCTTAACAGTGCCTTTGTGTCGAACCAGTAGCAGCCGCTGTTTATTTCCTTTATCTTACGCTGCTCATCTGTGCAGTCCTTTTCTTCGACTATGCCGCTGATGCCGTCGGCGGTTCTTATTATCCTGCCGTAACCCTTGGGCTCATCTATCTCAGAGGTAACGACCGTGACAGCATTACCTGCCTTTTTGTGCAGAGCAAGCGAACCGCTTATCGTCTCTCTGTCGATAAAGGGTGCATCGCCGCAGAGGATAAGGGTGTTGCCGCCTATTCTCTCCTTAAGATAATCAGTTGCCATCATAACAGCATGACCTGTGCCAAGACGTTCACTCTGAAGAACTGTCTGCACATCGGCGCTGCCGTTTCTGCTGCTGACATATGCCTCTACCTGCTCGCCCTCATAGCCCTTGACAACGCATATATTGCCGATGCCTGCACTCTCGCACGCTTTGATGACCCATTCGAGCATAGGCTCGCCCAGCACTTCAAGAAGCACCTTGGGCTTGGTGGTCTTCATTCTCTTGCCCTGCCCGCCTGCCAATATAATACAATTATCCATAAAATTAACTCCTCATAGTTTTTATATATAACACTCTATAATTTTACCATTCACAGCCCGCTTTGTCAAGGAGTATATTAAACAAAAATGAGGACGGCAAATGATATGCCGCCCTGCACTTTTTATATATTTATCTTGTGTTCTACCTTTATATTAAAGCTCATCCTTCTTTACAGCCTCTGTCAGCTTACCGAACTCGGCATACTGCTTATCTGTCACCTTTACACACTTGCCGTTTATTCTTATTGCCTTTATGCTTGTCTTGTACTCTCCTGCTGCCTCATTGTAATCATCAAGCATTGCCACAGGGTCAGCAATGTATTTTATATTCCCGTTCTCATCATAAACGGTTATCATCTTGCCCTGCACTATTACAGCATCAAAGCCTGACGGGTCTATCTCTTCATATGATGCCATACCGTCAAGGAATGCATTTACCCTGTCAAGCCCCTTTGTGAACAGGCTTTTTTGTGAACCGTTTTCAAGCGTCTGCCTTTCATACTGACCGGTGTATGAGTGAGTATTCTCCTCTACAGCCGACTCGGTATTTGTATAATCCACATCATCAACAACACCGTAGGAACTGCCCGAATTGCCATTAACACTTATCTTAGCAGTTCCGATGATAAAGCTGTCGATCCTGCTTATATCCATAGGCACAGCTGCGTAGTTGAGTGTCAGATAAAGCTTGCCGTCATCATAATATGATGCTAATACAGAGTGAGAGAACGGCGAGCTCTTATCATTATATATCGGCACTACCATATCACCCGCAAAGGTCGTTCCGTCTTCGAGCCTTACAAGGCTGCCGCCCCAGCGGATAACTTTCTCATTATCGGCAAGTCTTTTATCGGTCTCTATCTCGACTATAGCATTGCCTGTTGAGTAGCTTATCTTCTTGACCCTGCCGTCAAGTATCTCGCTTGTTGATGACTGATAAGCGATAACCGTAGGCGCATCGCAATCTATCGTCTCATAGCCGTCATTTTTATACTTATCAAGAGTAAATGTCACGGGCTTGCAGTTTTTGTTTGCAAAATCACAGGTGAGCGTAAGGGTGTTATCAGGAACATTTGTCATATCTATATTTTCATACCACACGAAATAATCACCGAGCTGCTGACCGCTTATACCCCTTTCATAACCGCTGTTTGTGCCGCCTACAAGCTCGCCCGAGGAGTTTTTAAGCGCAATACTTGTAATATCATAATCAACCTTTATATATGACTCATTCTCTGTCAGCGAGTTGGGCTTATTCTCTATGAGTTTTTTAGCTTTCTGATAGTCACCCTCTTCGGTGGCTTTTTTTATCTCAGCCTCATAGTTTTCATATTCATTGGTATAATAAGTCTCATTATCTACCGCAAACTCTGCCTTATGGTTCTCAAAGCCAAAAAACACCTGCGCATACTTGCCCGAATAGGTGTATCCAAGCACCTGAAAATCAACATCAAATCCTGTATTAAGATAGTGCTCGGGTATGATGTTTGTGTCATAAGCTACAAGCTTATCGCCCCATATCTTGGGGTCGCCGCCGCTTTTTTCTATCTCCTGCTCGATAAGCGAGCGGTTCTGGTTCTCAATAGGTGAGCTGACACCGTTTTTGCTGTTATAGCTGTATGGCGTGAGCTTGCTCGGGTTCAAGCCCAAGTAGACAGCGCCGCCGATAACAAGTGCAAGTGCTGCCGCAACTGCTGCCACTGCACCCGCCTTATGCGTTTTTACTCTTGCTGCACCAAGTTCCTTGCCGCCCTGTTCATATATTATGGGCTTGCTCATTATTTCAACATCAGCCTCGCCCATAAGCTCGTCAAGGGGTATCTCATGCAGCAGCTTGTCTATCTCTCTCATAGTATTATGCCTCCCTTCAGCAGCGCTTCCCGAAGCCGCTTCTTTTCCCTTGCAAGGGTGTTTTCTACCTTTTTGGGCTTCAGGTCATAGCGCTGTGCTATCGTATTTACTGTCATTCCAAAGTAATAGCGGTCGATAAATATCTCACGTGCAGGCGATCTCATTGAGCTTATGCACTTTGCTATCACCTGCATATTGATACGCTTTGCTGCCTCGTCCTCATAATCGACATCTATACCAAGGTCATTCTCTTCGATAGGCACAGTCTCATAATTATCCTGCGCCCTTGTTTTGTCGATCGCTGCGTGGCGGGCAAGCATACAGATATAAGTTTTGAGCGAGCTTTTGGCGGCATTTATCTGCCGTCTTGTTTTCCAAAGCCTGATAAAGGCATCAGCGCAGGCTTCCTCTGCGTCATCGTCATTTGGAAGAAAGCCTCTGCATATCTTCATAACAAGTGCAGAATACTTTTTCTTTGCCGCCTCGAGCCCGCCGTTATCTGTAACGAGCCGCTCGATTATCTCATTATCGCTCAAACTTATCACCGCCGTTCCCATGGTAACCACTTCTTTCATGAAAGAATCACCGAAGCTCATTACCGCTTCATATAATTATACGAAAGAAGAAAGGCTTTTCACTCACTTTTTTCTCAAAAAAATCACGGCAGCCGAAAATAGCTGCCGTTTTCTTTCTTTAATTCTCTTCAAGAGCCATTATCTTGTTTACTCTTCTTTCATGTCTGCCGCCCTCAAAGGGTGTTTCAAGGAAGGTATCTACAAGGTCGTTTGCAAGGCCTGCACCGACAACTCTTTCACCGAAGCAGAGCACATTTGCATCGTTGTGAAGCCTTGTAAAGCGTGCCGAGAACACATCTGAGCAGCAGGCGGCTCTTATGCCCTTAATCTTGTTTGCTGCCATGCTCATGCCAACGCCTGTGCCGCAGATAAGTATTGCAGCATCATACCCGCCTGCAAGGAACTTTTCGCAAACTTCCTTTGCCTTATCGGGGTAGTCGCACTTCTCGCCGGCGGCAACGCCCATATCATCATATTCAATGCCCTTATCCTTTAAATGCTCGCAGACGTTCTTTTTCAAAAGTGTAGCTGCGTGGTCGTTTCCTATTATGACCTTCATAAAATGACACTCCTTTACTGTAATTCGCCTCTGTTGAATTCGCTAAGTTCAAGCCCCTCATTACGCTCGAGCGCCCAGCGGATATTCCACTCGCTGGAGAAGAGAAGCAGGTAATTGCCTCTGAAATCCTGAACTATCTTTGTATCCGAGCTGATTTTAAGATCCTTCGGCTCGGAAACGTTCATCTTATCTATCCACCTGATATACGAGTAAGGCAGCCCCTCGATAACGAGGTCTACATTATACTCATTTTTCATTCTGTACTGGAAAACATCAAACTGGAGCACGCCGACAACACCGACGATGACCTCCTCCATACCCATCATAGGCTCATGGAAGATCTGTATAGCACCCTCCTGCGCTATCTGCTCTGCACCCTTGACAAACTGCTTGCGCTTCATAGTATCCTTGGGGCGCACTCTCTGGAAATGCTCAGGTGCAAAGGTAGGAATACCCTCAAATTCAAACTTTTTCTTAGGCGAGCATACCGTATCACCTATCGAGAAGATACCCGGGTCAAACACGCCTATGATATCGCCTGCGTAGGCTTCGTTTACTATCTCACGCTGTTCAGCCATTATCTGCTGAGGCTGTGATAGGCGCATCTTCTTGTCGCCCTGAACGTGCAGCACCTCCATATCCTTTTCAAACTTGCCCGAGCATATACGCATAAAGGTTAGTCTGTCACGGTGTGCCTTGTTCATATTGGCCAGTATCTTAAAAACGAATGCCGAGAAATTATCATCAAAGGGGTCGACCTCACCGTCTGATGACATACGGGGCATAGGCGGCGGTGTCATTTTAAGGAAGCTCTCCAAAAAAGGCTCAACGCCGAAGTTTGTAAGAGCCGAGCCGAAGAACAC
>JAFYET010000097.1 GCA_017544125.1 Ruminococcus sp.
ACCGTCAGCCTTGATAATGTCACCGCAAGCTATACCTCCCGTTTTCTGTATGAAAACCCCGATTATGACGACGATAGTAAAAAGGGCGAGGAGTATCTGCTTTACTATGCACTGAAAAATACTAACCAGCACGCAGTCTGGACGGATTATCAGAGCATACCCCTTAACCTTTCAAACGCTGTCGTTGCCGCTGAGGATGAGAGGTTCCTCTCTCACGACGGTGTTGACTTCAAGCGTACTTTAGCATCCTTTGTCAATATCTTCCTGCCGCTGTATGACGAGAAGTCCGGTGGTTCGACTATAACCCAGCAGACTATCAAAAACGTCACCGGCGATGACGCAAGAGACGGCACCGAGGGTGCAGAGAGAAAGATACGTGAGATATTCCGCGCCATGAACGTTGAGAGGACGTATTCCAAGGAAGATATCCTCGAGAGCTACCTCAATATCATATCCTTCGCAACGTGGGATTACGATATCAAGGGCGTTCAGGCGGCGGCGAACTACTACTTCGGTAAGGACGTTTCACAGCTGAGCCTTGCTGAGTGTGCATCTATCGCCGCTATGATAAAATCCCCCGCAACACTTAACCCTATCGAGGATAGAAAAGAAAATAAAGAAAGAGCACAGTATGTCCTGAGAAAGATGAACGATATCGGTATGATATCCTCAGATGACTGGGAAAAGGCTCTTAAAGACCTTGATAACCTTGAAACTACGGGCGATATAACCTATTCAAGCGTCACTAAGTATGAGGACGAGACCAAGGATCAGGGTCCTACCTCCTGGTTTATGGACGATGCTATCTATCAGGCTGAAAATATCCTTATGGATTACTACGGCATCACATATCAGGCAGCTAAGGAAAAGCTCTATTCCGGCGGCTATACCGTGTATACCACCGTGGATATAGATATGCAGAAGGAAGTTGAAAAGCGTATGCGTGATAAGACTAACTTCCAGGCGTATGAGCTTGAAAAGGATAAGCTCGATTCGGCATTCTTCTGCTGTGACTACTACGGTCAGGTAAAGGCTGTTGTCGGCAACCGTAAGAAGAAAAAGGAATCAAGGACCTTCTCTATTGCTACCGACGGTCTTATTTCCCCCGGTTCGACTATCAAGCCGATAGCCGCATACGGCCCCGCTATCGACCAGGGTCTTGTCTACTATTCGTCTATCCTTAAGGACGAGCCTATCGAGATCAAGATAAGCGATACCGAGACTAAGAAGTGGCCTGTAAACTACTCAGAATCTAAACGAGAGAACTGGACGTATAATGACTTCCCGCTGTGGACGATGCTCCAGAACTCGACAAATACCGCATCTGCACAGCTTATCAAGCTGCTGACTCCTACCTATTCATATAACTTCTTACAGCAGAAGCTGGATATATCCACCCTCACCCTCGACGATGCCGACTACGCACCTCTTGCTATCGGTGCAACGAGCAACGGTCTGCACCTCTCCGAGCTGGTTGAGGCTTATCAGATATTCGGCAACGGCGGTAAGAAGTATGAGATGACCTGGATATCCCTTATCGAGGATAAGGAGGGCACGGTTATCTATGAGCATTCCGATTCGTATACACAGGCTATCGACCCCTCGAGCGCTTATGTTATGAACAGAATGATGAAGAAGGTCGTTGACAGCGGTACAGGTACGGCTGCCAAGCTCCAGAATACCGAGCTCGTCGGCAAGACGGGTACATCGGAAGACTGGAAGGATCTTCTCTTCGTCGGCTGTACCCCCGACTATGTAAGCGGTGTATGGATAGGCTATTCGGAAAACAGAAAGACTATCCCCACAGACCAGTATCAGGATTCTTCACGTATATGGCATAACATCTTCGGCGATATCGCAGAAAATGAGCCGCATCATACCTTTGATGTGCCCGAGGGCGTGGTCGAAGCCAAATACTGCAAGAGCTCAGGTATGCTTGCCACAAGCAGCTGCAAGAGCACAGAAACAGGCTACTATAAGGAAAACGCAAAACCCGAATACTGCAATATCGGCTATTAAATGATGATAATATACCTCCGCATCAAACGGAGGTATATTTGTTAGTTAACAGGTAACAGTTACCTGTTGAGTGGTATTGCATTTTTGGATAACGTGGGAGCTTTCCTTAGCGAACAGCGATCACTCTATATTGCCCGTAAGGGCGATACCTTACCTGTTACCTAAAATAATCAGACCGGAGAATAAACCTATGACAAAATACAAACTCGCAGCGCCCTGTATTTTCGGGCTTGAAAGTGTGCTCTCGGGCGAAGTTCGGCGAATGGGCGGTGAAAATGTCACCGTTACCGACGGGCGTGTCACCTTTGAGGGCGGGCAGGAGATGATAGCAAGGGCAAACCTGAAGCTCTTCACCGCCGAGCGTGTGCTCATAGAGCTTGGCAGCTTTAAGGCGCTGAGCTTTGCGCAGCTTTTTGATAACGTAAAAGCCCTGCCCCTTGAAGAATTCATCGGTAAAGACGATGCATTCCCCGTCAAGGGTCACTCGATAAACTCGCAGCTGCATAGTATACCCGATTGCCAGAGCATAATCAAAAAAGCCGCCGTCGAGCGCCTGAAAGAGAGCTATCACACAAACTGGTTCGAGGAGACGGGGGCAGTTCATCAGCTGATATTCAATATCATCAAGGACGAGGTGAGTATTTACCTCGATACCTCGGGGGCAGGGCTGCATAAGCGTGGCTACCGTAAAAACTCAAACGCCGCCCCCATAAAAGAGACCCTCGCAGCAGGTATACTCGACCTTGCAAAGGTGCGGCTATATGATAAGCTCATTGACCCCATGTGCGGCTCGGGGACATTCGTGGTGGAGGGTGCGTATAAGGCACTTAACATCGCCCCGGGGCTTCGCCGCAGCTTTGCTGCCGAAAAATGGGCGCAGACTGACCCGGCTGTTTGGCAGGCAGAGCGTGCAGCGGCAGTTGAGGCTATCAACCGCACTAAGGAATTCAAGGCTCTCGGCTTTGATATCGACACCCACGCTGTTGACCTTACCATAGAGAATGCCCGTAAGGCAGGTGTCGGCTCAAAGGTCACAGCCTGCGAGCAGGATATCAGGGAGCTTAAGCCCGTGACGGGCGCAGTTACCGTCTGCAACCCGCCCTACGGCGAGCGCCTGCTGGATCTGCGGCAGGCAGAGGAGCTTTATAAGGTGCTCGGCGATAAGCTGCACCCCGATAAGCAAAGCCCCTGCTATATCATCACCCCGCATGAGGAGTTTGAAAAGTTCTTCGGCAAAAAAGCCGACAAAAAGCGTAAGCTTTATAACGGAATGATAAAGTGCAATCTGTATATGTATTTTAAATAAGATAAATCGGAATTTGTGGGGGAACAAAAACACAAAAAGGTTTTGGGGTCAAGCCCTTTTCCTCAAAAAGGGCTTGTGGGGTTTGGGGCAAAGCCCCAACGCCGAAGGCGCAAGGGCGGCGAACGTTGTAAGAAAACCGCACAATAATCTGTCGCCAACTGTCCTTTAATGAACGAATAACGTTCGCCGCCCCGCC
>JAFYET010000098.1 GCA_017544125.1 Ruminococcus sp.
GTAGCCTTTTTTGAATAGCTCCTGCTTTTCAAGCTCGGGGTAGAAGTAGGGCTTCATGCGTATGTCGGTGTCCTCAATGCCCCATAGAACAAAGTGCTTTACAGCGCAGGCAGGGCGGTATGCGTCAAATACCTTGAGCCTGTACCCCTGTACTAAAAGCTCGTTGCTGACTGATTTCAAAGCCCTTGCCGCCTCTATGGTCAGCAGTGCACATGGCTCTTCATAGCCGTCAATGCGCTCGCCTATGAAGTTGTAGCTTGAATGATACCTTATCTCCTGTATTATCGACGGCACAAAGTCCGCCAGCACTACAAACCCCGAGGGGTCCTTTTCGGGTGAGCTGTGTTTCATGAGGCTTCCTCTCCTTCCTTGTCCTTGTCAAAGCGCCTGAACACCCCTGCCAGTAAAGCGCCCGAGATGTTGTGCCATACCGAGAATATAGCCCCCGGCACTGTCGCCATTGAAAGGTCGGGGAAAGCGCTTGCCGCAAGGGTCGTGGCAAGCCCTGAGTTTTGCATACCTATCTCGACAGATACTGCCTTTTTGCGGGGGGTGTCCATTTTAAACAGCGTGCCTGTCAGCAGCCCGCAGCCGTAGCCTAAGAGATTGTGCAGTATTACAACTACAAATATCACAGCCCCTGTTGAGAGTATCCTCTCGCTGTTGTGTGATACTACCGCCGCTATTATAAGGCATATCGCCGTGACCGATACGGTGGGCAGTATGTCCTTTGCCTTTTGAGTCACCTTGCCGAAAAAGCGGTTTATCAGCAGCCCCAGCCCGATAGGTATTATAACTACCTGTATAATGGATATGAACATAGCCTTTATGTCAACATCTACCGAGGTGCGCAGTAAAAGATATGTCAGTGCAGGGGTCAGAACGGGCGCAAGCAGCGTGTTCACGCTCGTCATGCCCACAGACAGCGCAACATCGCCCTTTGAGAGGTAGGTTATAACGTTGCTCGATGTGCCGCCGGGGCAGGTGCCTACGAGTATAACGCCCACCAGCAGCTCCTTTTCAAGCCCGAAGCCCTTGCCGAGCGCAAACGCTAACAGCGGCATTATCAGAAACTGCGCCGTGCAGCCGATTATCATGTCCTTCGGGCGTGAGAATACCACCCCGAAATCCTCGGCCTTCATAGTCAGCCCCATGCCGAACATTACCGCCATGAGCAGATAATTAACCCACGAGGTCTGTACCCACAGGCAGCTTTTGGGCACAAACAGCGCCAGCGCCGCCACCAATAGCACGATAAGCGCCATAAACCTGCCTATAAATGAACTTACTGTCTTCATTTTTCATCATCTTCCTTTGTGATATTATACCATAAATCGGTGTGGAAAGTCAATCTGTGACGGATATATCAGCGGCTTTATGAATCATGCATTGACATAACAATTTCCTCCCGATACAGCTTTTTGCCGTATCGGGAGGAATCGTATAGGAGAAATGTATGCCTTGTTGTCTTTAATTAAACGTGAGCCATGCCATGAGCTTGGGGCTGAGCGTTGTTCAGCTCTGCATTGGGCTGGTCGTTTGCCCGCTGTGCCTGCTGCTGATCTACCTGATTGTTTATCTTGTTTATCGCTTTGCGGTTTTCGTTTACCCTCTTCTTTGTGTATGTGGGGTCTGCAAGTATATCCTCTATCTGCTCACGGGTGACATCTAAAGTGTCATTTCCGACTATAGACTGGAAAGCTTTTGATTCCATAAGCGTAGTTACATCTGCGAGAACTGCCTCTTTGGTAGCGGGTCGATTCTGGTTGATGCCGTTTTTGTCCATATCCTGTAAGATCTCGTAGAAAGTGAGTGCTGCTATGGCACCGTATGCTTTATTCTTGTCATCGGGTGTAAGCGGTAAATGTGGGTTATTCTTCGATAGATTATTAAGCGTGACATAAGCCTTCTGTGCGAACTTGGCTGCGAGCTTGCAGTAGCTGTTCTCCTTCTCCTGATTTCCAAGGTTTATTAGATCTGTCACCACTTTCTGCTTGTCGCTTTTGAGCATCTTCTGTATCTCTGCGTTGTCCTCGTTCATCTGTGCAACGTCTTCAGCGAGCTTGGCTTCATCTGCTAACTCTAAAGCCTCGTATTTTGCAGCTATCTCGTCTTCAATGGTCTTGACTATTGAAAGACCGTCCTTGACAGCGTTTATCCTCTTCTGAGACTTAAGGTCGGCTGTTGAGCCTACCTGTATCTGCCCCTTGTCGCTCTTGCGCTTGATGTACTTGTTCATCGCTTTCTTTGACTTCGCAAGTTCTTCGCTCATCTTTGAGAGAGCTGTTCTGCGCTGGTTGTTGTCCAGCGTCTTGTCTTCATCTAAAAGCTGGAACCTCTCATATATCTCCGCTACATCGGTGTAGCTCTTTATAGCCTTGTCGTACTCTGAGCTGCCGTTCTTAACGTCCTTCTTGGCTTCTTCTGCGTTCTTTTTTGCTCTGAGCAGGCGCTCGGCAACAGTGGGTATCTTCTTCTTGTGCTGCGAAAGCTCGCCGAAGCCCTTCTTCGCACTTGCTGACTTAAGCCTTGCTATGCGCTTGTCTTCCTCTTCCTTGACAGTTACCATAGCCTTGTTTTCGTCAAGATCATACCTCTTAGCGTCCATGACCGGCTTTGCGATAGCTGCCAGGTTCTGTAACCTCTTTGACATATCGAGCCTGTTAGCGCCGTAGTCGCTCCTCTTGCCGAATATGCTCTTGTTCTTCTCTTCGTAAGCCGCAGCCTTGGTGCTGAGTGTCTCTATTGCGTCGTTTATCTCTGCGGGGTGGTAAACGGGGGGGTGCTGCTCGCCGTTTATCTCGGTGGCTATGGGCTGGTCAAGATCTGCCACTGCCTTAAGAGCCTGACGCATCTCGTCAAATTCTGTCGAGTCCTTGTCGCCGTTTGTCTTTACCATAAGGTCAAGCTCAGCAAGCATCGACCTTGCGTTTGCAGCAAGCACCTTTGTGTTTGATATGTACTTGTCGCAGGCATCCTTCTTGAACTCTGACTTTTCCTTTTCCTGCTCATAGTCTTCCTTGGTATTGCACGCCATGAATTCATTTATCTCTTCGGGCTGCTTGCTGAAAAGATCTATCTGGTTGTCGCCGGGCTTGTATTCGGGGTTTATCTCAAAGCCGTCATCATTCTCAATGTTTGTTCTTACTTCCTTGTATTCGTTCTGCCTTTCGGCGAACTCAGCAAAGGGCTTGCCCTCTCTGAAAAGACCCTTCTCATACTTGGCTGCCTCAGCTGTGAGGTATTCGATGAGGGCGATGTCGTTTACATTTACCTGCCTTACATTGCCGTTCTCTTCCTTCTCCATCTGACCTGTGTATTTGAGCCCCTCTAACTGCTTCTTGAAAAGCTCAAATGCAGTCTGCTGACCCTTCATCTTCTTAACAAGGTCGGGGTTCTCAGCGATGAATATGTTCTTTGCAAGGTTGTCTATCTTCTCATTGTCGGCAAGCTCTTCCTCGAGCATGAACTCTGTGCCATGTATCTGACCGTTTTTGATCCTTTCCTTGATCTGGTCTGTCTTCTTAAGGGCATCACATCTGAGCTTTACGTCATACTCTACAAATGCGTTGTATACGTTCGTGATGTTTTTGAGCGAGTTATTCTCAAGCTTATCTCCCTGTTCTTTCTTTATCATCAGGTTAAAGGAGTTTTTAAGACCGTTAAGCTCAGTATCGTCCTGAGCGTTGATGTCCATATCCTCGCCGTACTGCGACATCTTTACTATGATGTCATTTATGGTCTGTTGTGCTTTTAGTTCATTTAATACTTCATCTGCTGTCTTCTTTGGCATGGTGGTTTCCTCCTGTATATAAAGTAAATTGTTGCTTTGTTCTGCCTTTTTGGCGCTTTCATAAGTAATACCCCCCGCAGCCCTGAATGGGTGCATAGCATTCTGTTGTGATTTTGCACAACGTTTTCTGCCTTGCTATGTGGCTTTTTTTCAAAATCGCCCCATTCACCAAAATGGTAAATGACTTTGCCCCGCCCTCGTGTTATAATTATAATGGTATCATATGAAAAATTTGAATATATCTGCACCCAAACCCGCCCGCCGGGGGTATATACTACAGAAGCCCCGATGAGGGCAGGAATAAAAAAGTTTATAAATACGCAAAATTATAGAAATGGAGGAATCATTTATGCCTAAGCTCGTTAAAAAAGGACAGATCTACAATCAGATGAAGAACGCAACCCATTGGGATCATATCTCATCTTTGATGGATAAGGACGACCCGCTCTATGAACAGGTTCAGGAGGCTCTCGGCGAAAGCACCATAGCTGTTATGCCCGATTCATACAGTGCAGATGACAGCATAACCGTAGATGACAGCTATGGAAGAACACGCACGATGAGCAGCGCCAATATCTTTATGGGCGATGACGTTAACGGTATACCCCCGATAATCAATACTGAGGACCCATACTTTGTTGCACACGTGAATAAAGAGCTCAAGCTGCTCGATAGGCTCGAAAAGCAGTATAAGAACAAGCCCGATAACGATATGCTCATGCAGCATATAAGAATGCTCAAGGTACAGGATAGCAATGCTCTTAAGGGCAACGGCTTCTGTGCCGCACCGGGCGCTGCTCTTTATGGCGGCGGTTTTGAGAAGATGACAGATACTTTGTGCAACTCCGACCCCGAGGTTAAAAATGATAAATCGGGTCTGCCCTACAGACAGAGGTTTGAAAAGTCAAGCAAGAAGCTGGGTCTTACCGACCTTTTCACCGATTTTGTCGATCTTCAGGTGCATAATGCAGAGTGGGCAAAGGAATGGAACAAGGCTGCGCCCGACCCCAAGTCGCTGCGTAAGATAGGTCAGAAGATGAAAGATGATATGATCAGAATGGACGGTCATATGAAGACCTTTGAGCATAACTACCTTGAAGATATGAAAAAACCCGAGGATCAGCGTGAGCTGCGAAACGTTTTTGGTCATAGAGATATCGCAAATAACGATGTCGTGTATGATTTCTCAAAGGGTGCCCCCGATAAGCCCATAAGAGCCGTCAACGGCGAGCACTGGGACGCTCAGAAGGAGCACTTCCTCCAGGAGCTGGAGGGTCAGCTTATAGGTGCTGACCTTATGAAGCTGCAAAGAGATGTCAAGAAGGGCAAATCCAAGGTGCTCAGCTCTATGGTGCAGGATATGATAGACGGCTGCACCGCTGAGTATATGGACTCTTTTGAAAAGAAAAAGGAAAAGTCCAAGAGAGCGGTCGCCTTTGACTATATAGTCCGTGTGCAGAAGCTGCAGGAGCTGGAGCTTGAAGCCAAGAAGGGTACTGACTTCTTCTCGAAGATGGTGGCTGAGATAGCAAAAGACCACCTGCGCACCCCCGAGGCTCTTAAGGCTATGAGCGATATGGAAAACCAGGCAGCAGCTGAAAAGGTCAACAGCATAACTATCGAACAGGAAAATACCCTGATAGCTGAGATACAAAAGGGTATCACCCCGCCCCCCGAGAAGCCCGACCCCAAGAAGTCTTCCGCCGAAGGCAGCGACCCCGAGCCCGTAGTGCGTGAGAAGGACTTTGATACAGATAAGGCAGAAACTATCGATCAGCTTGCAAATCTGCTGGCAGTTCAGAGGATAAGCGAAGCTATCAAGAGCTATAAGGTCGGTATGGAAGATATGGCAGAAAACGGTGAAGGTCAGGCTCTTACCGATGAAGAGATGCAGGAAATGACAAACGATATGCTCTCTCAGGAAAATATCAAGGCATTTTCCGATATGATAAAGGGCAGAGATGACTTTATGCGTATGACCCGTGATATAAAAGACTGGAACAGCCTCGATCAGCTCAAGCGTGATGCCCTTGACGGCAGCGGTCAAAGATTGAAGGACAGGCTCTATAAGGCAAGCCAGCAGATAATAAAGGAAGACACCCAGCGTGTAAGAATGGAGCAGCAGTGTGAGATGCAAAGGCAGCAAAGAGAGCTTGCAAAGGAGCTCGACGGTGTAGGCCCTATCCTTCCTTAGTAACATCTATATGATAATTTATTTATACCCCTATGCACCCTATCAATCAGGGTCAGCATATAATGTAAAGAAACAACAAGCCCGATGAAATGTCGGGCTTGTATTTTTGCACAAAATAAGGTTTTGCGGTTTTTACATTTTGTGTAAA